>CACXHB010000138.1 GCA_902767315.1 uncultured Eubacteriales bacterium | reverse complement strand
GTTCCACACAATCTTTCTTGTACTCGTAGCTGTATTTCATATAAATACCCCCAATACTGACTGTCCAGTATTGGGGGTACATATCACACGGACGGTTCTTTTATATTTAATTATATTTATCCTATCATATTTCCCCGGAAAAGTCAAATCCGCAAAAATGCCGCCCAGTTTCCCGGGCGGCTCGTTTGCATTTTGGGGATTATCGTGTTCTGGGGGTAAAGGCAATTTCCCAACGGAAGGGGCCATTCTGTTCCGGATGGAAGGTGCAGCGGCAGATGTTGTCCGCCAGATACTCCAATTCGTTGGTAGTGGTATGGTTGCCCTCGCCGAACACCCGCAGTTCCTGGGGCATGGCCACCACCACCTCGTAAGGCTCGCCGCCCACCGCCTGAGACACGCCGGTCAGCACGCGCTTTTCTGCGTCGTAGGTAAGCGCGGTAATGTCCAGTGCGCCCTGGGCGATGTGCCGGGAGGTGGAGAGCACCTGAGGCTTGTCTTCCACCCGGTGCACCGCGAAGATGCGGCTGGCGCAGGGCCGCAGGGTAATCTGGAAGGAATCCCGGAAAGTACCCAGGAATTCCCGGTTCCAGTAATCATAAACGTAATACTCCCCTGCCTCCAGGCCAAGATCCGAACGCAGATCCACCCGCAGAGTGCTTTCCTGGGTGGTCAGGTTGATCACGTCCGCCACGTTGAACCGCATGTCCTTTTTCTCCACCGCCAGATTCAGCACCACGGTTTTGTGGTCGCTGGCGGTAGAACGCACGTCCATGGGATGAGCGGGCACCGGCGGAATGGAGCGCCGGAGGATTTCCACACGATCCTCCGGCAGATCGGGCAGATTGTCCCCCAGGGTGAAAGGCAGGCCCAGCAGCGATACCAGCGCCGCCCGGGTCACCGCCTGGTCGTAGGTGTTGAATTTTTCCCGAATTACTACGTTGTCCGGGTCGTTGTTGCACACCACCGTGTGGAGCATGTAATATTTATACACCTTGTCCACGCATTGGGTGATGAATTCCTCCCAGCGGAAAATGTCTCCCCCGATGCGGGCCGCGTCGAACACGGAACAGGCGAAATCCATGTCCCGTTCGGACACGCCAGCACAATAGAGCATGTAATAATCCGGACCAAGCACCTCCCGGGCCTTCCGGAAAGCGGCGATCATGGCCTGACGGGTGGTGGCGGCGGAGTCGTACTTCGTATCGTGACACGCGTCGCAGAGATTGGCGGTATCCGGCAGACAATCCCACTTCACCGCCTGATAGCCCCACTCCTTGGGCTGAGCGATCATTTTGGGCAGCATTTCCTCCAGAAATTTGGGATGCGTCACATCCAGGAAGTACTGTCCGCACCACATGGGCTTGCGGGCCATGACGGTCTCGGGATATTTTTCGATCATCTCGTTTTTCCGGGGATCGCAGGTGGGCCCCACCCACAGCGCCGGAATAAAGCCCGCTTCCCGAATTTTATCCGCCACGTACTTCAGGCCATGGGGATAGCTCACCGGGTCGGGATGGTACATGTCCAGATCGTCCGCGCCATGGGAGGAAAAATCCCGGTGATACCATTCCCAGTCCACCCAGATGGTATCCGCGCCATAGGGCTTCAGATATTTCTCCTGCCAGGCGGTGTTTTCCAAAACTGTCTTTTCCCCCGCGTCAAACTGCACAGAATACCAGGTCATCCAGCCCACCGGCGGGGTTTTGAAGGTGGTGTTGGGGTTGAGCTTTTTGTAATCGATATCAAAAGCGTCTTCGTACACATGTTTTTTCACCCGCACATGGAAAGCCCGCGCAAAATCCCAGCCCCTGGTATCCAGCGTGAAGCCGTAGCATTCCTTTTCCCAATCATACCGAAGGCGGAACTCCCCGGCGGTTTCGAAAATCACCGCGGAATCGGTATCCCGGTCGAACAGGGCGTTGTCGAAAATGGAAGCGGCAGGGCCGTAGGCGCTGCGAAGACTTCTGCCGGCTCCATGCAGATTCACGGCCATGGTGTTCCGCTGGTCATGATCGCCCCAATGGGTCAACCCGGCAAAGCGCACGCTGGCGGTGCCTTCCCCGCCCACAAACAGGGTAACGCCGCCCTTTTCCAGCCGGAAATTCAGGGAAACATCCTGGCGCACCATCTCCGCGCCGGAATAGGTAACGGTCATGGTGACAGCGGTATCTTCCCGGGCGATGGAAACCGTGGGCTTTCCATACTCCTGCAGGCCAACCTGCGGCTCCCGCTTGGAAACGATTTCCCGAACGCCCGCCTGGCGGACGATTTCCCCCATGCCATCGTAAAAGATGGAAAAGGTATTCGCTTCCAGATCGTAGCGGACGGAGTACCTTCTGAAATTGACGTACATGGTTGATTCTCCTTCTTGATTCTTTTACGAAAAAACTGCGGAGGATTACAGGAACCCTCCGCAGCCTTTGTGAAATTTTTAGAGGTACGGATCGGCAGCGTCCCGCAGGCCGTCGCCCACGAAGTTGAACGCCATTACCGTGACCACCACAAACAGGCCGGGGATCAGCGTCCAGGGATACAGCGCCACGTTGCGGAACTTCTGCGCGTCCGCCAGCAGTACGCCCCAGGAAACCGCGGGAGCCCGCAGACCCAGACCCAGGAAGGACAGGGACGTTTCGCCCAGGATCATTCCGGGAATGGACAGGGACAGGGACGCGATCAGGTGGCTGGTGAACATGGGCACCATATGCTTGGCAATGATGCGCGGCGTGCTGGCGCCGGCAACTCGGGCAGCCTTCACGTAGTCCTCGTTTTTCAGGGACATGAACTTACTGCGCACGGTACGGGCCAGACTGGGCCAGCCCACCAGAGACAGAATCAGCGTAATGCAGAAATAAGTCTTGGTGACAGGCCAGTTGGAAGGCACTGCCGCGGCCAGCGCCATCCACAGAGGAATGGTAGGCAGGGAGATCACGAAGTCGATGATACGCTGGATGATCACGTCCACAGTGCCGCCCAGATAACCGGACAGGCCGCCCATGATCAGACCCAGGAAGAAAGACAGCAGAACGCCGATGAGACCCACCGTGGCGGAAATCTGCGCACCAATCAGCGTGCGGGAGAACAGGTCGCGGCCGGCCTGGTCGGTGCCGAACAGATACACGCCGTAGATGCCGCCGTTGGGGCCCGCAGCCTCCTTCACGCCGAAAAGATGCACGTCGCAGTCGATCAGGCCAAAGAGCTTATAGGGCGTGCCCTTCACGAAAAGGCTGATGTACTGCTTCTGGGTGGTGTCCACTTCATAGGTGGGGGCGAAGGTGACCGGGTCGTAACCCTTCACGATTTCATACACGAAGGGACGGAAGGAGAAGGAGCCTTCCTCGTCGATCCAATGCATGCCGTGGGGAGCCATGTTGGTGATGTTCGCGTTATAATCCTGCTTGCCATAAGGGGCCAGGAAATTGGCGAACAGGGCGATGAAGTAGATGATGCACAGCGTCACAAAGCCCACCACTGCCAGGCGGTTCCGCTTGAAACGCATGCGGGTAAGTTTCCACTGGGAGGCGACGTAAATGGAATCGACTTCCCGTTCGGACTGCGCTTTGTAGGCGGCCTTGCGGCGCTTCATTTCGCGCCGGTTGACCTTTTGAAGGCCTTTGATCGGATCCTGCATTGCGATCCCTCCTTACATCGAATTACGAATACGCGGGTCGGTCACCGCAAGCAGGATATCGGAAACCAAAGTGCCGATCATAGCCATCAGGCCCATGACAAACACGATGGAACCGGCCAGGTACATGTCCTGGTTCTGCAGCGCGGTGATGAGCAGGGGGCCAACGGTGGGCAGCGAAAGCACCATCGAAAGCACCGTCTGTCCGGAAATCAGGCCGGGCAGCATCCAGCCCACGGTCGCGATGAAGGGAATCAGCGCGATGCGGACGGGGTATTTGATCAAAAGGCGCATGTTGCTCACGCCCTTGGCGCGGGCAGTTTTTACGTAAGGCTTGCCCAGTTCGTCCAGCAGGTTGGCGCGGAAGGTCTTGAAAAGGCCCGCGGTGCCGGTGATGGCAATAACCAGCAGGGGAATCCAGACGTGCTTTAACATATCCACGATCTTATCCCAGGTCCAGGGCTTGCCGGCATATACGTCGCTGTACAGGCCGCCGGCATATTTCCGGGTCACCAGGAAATAAAGATACATGATCAGAATCGCAAGCAGGAACTCCGGCACGGATACACCGAAGAAGCTGATGCCGGTGAATGCATAGTCGCCAAAGGAGTACTTGTGTGTGGCGGAATAAAAGCCGATGGGGAACGCGATCAGCCAGATGAGAATGGTGCTCACCAGGGAAATGGCGATGGTCGCAGGAAGACGGCTTCCCACCAAAGCGTTAACCGGGCGGTTATAGACGAAGGAATAGCCCATATCGCCCTTCAGAAGGTTTTTCATCCATTTCAGGTACTGCATGTACATGGGCTGGTCAAAGCCGTAGCGCGCTTCCAGTGCCTTAATCTGGTCTTCGGTAACTTCCATACCGGTGGAACGAAGCTGATTGATATAAGTGGTAAGGTAATCTCCCGGGGGGAGCTGAATGATGATGAATACCACGATGGACAGCGCCAGCAGCAGCGGAATAAGGACCAATGTCCGCTTGACGATGTATTGAAGCATTGGGACAACCCTCCATAAAATCGATGCCGCAGCGCATCGTTGTACTTGGGACAGCCCACGAGGGACATCCCGGAACTTGCGGCTAAGGTTTTGGCTTGCAGCACCGAAGCCGCTTGCCAGGGGGGAAATTTACCCCGGAAACCCGGGGGACGCAGAGGCGTCCCCCTTATTCCGGCATTGGCAGAATTGGATTTACTTATCCTCGGTCCAGTAACCGTCGGGACGGCTGCTGCCGCAGAAACCATAAGCCCAGTCCTGATCAAGGTTCGCCACGTTGTGGTAGCTGTTCTTGATGATGTTGATGGCGGGCAGACGACGGCCGATGCCGATGGCCCACAGGTTGTCCTTGTGGAGCTGGATGATGCCCTTGATGGCCTCGTCGCGCTCTTCGTCGGAAGTGGTGGTCAGTGCCTGGGTGCCCAGATCCATCAGCTTCTGCATGTCTTCAGTGGGCTCGAAGGCCTTGTCGCCGTCCTTGATGTGGACGCCGGGCATGAAGCGGGTGCCCCAGTTGTAGCCGGTGCAGCCAGTCCAGTCGCCGATGGAGCCGGAGGACACGTACAGGAAGCCGTTGGAACCGGTCAGGTTGGTGATGTCAAAGTCGTTGGCCTCGGTGCGCTCGCCCCACAGGGAGGGATCCACCTGAGTGGCGTTGACGTTGACCTTCAGGTTCTCGCGCCACTGATGGGCGACCATTTCAGCAACCTCGATCCACTGCGCGTCGAAGTTGGGGCAGAGGATAACCAGGTCGAAGGTTTCGCCGTTGGCAGTCTTGCGGAAGCCGTTCTCGTCGTACTCGGTCATGCCCAGATCGTCCAGCATCTTGTTGGCGGTCTCAGCGTCGAACTCGGTGTACTCCTTAGCCCACTCTTCGTCATAGTAGGGAGAACCGGCCAGGAAGGAGGTCTGCGCCACTTCGGAGCTGTAGGGGCCCACGGAGTAGAAGGTGGAGATGATGGTGGCACGATCCATGCCCAGAGACAGCGCCTTGCGGAAGTCCGCATTGCCCAGGTAGGGGGCCTTCACGGGATCGGTGGAGGTGGCGTTGAAGTGGAAGTTCATGGCGTTGGGCTCGTTGAACTCGGAAGTTTCAATGTGATAGCCCATCTCTTCCGCGTGCTGCGCGAACAGGGGGTAGTTGGAGAAGGATTCCTGCACGCAGGCAACCTGCACGTCGACTTCGCCGGCAATGACCTTCATGTTCACCAGGTCGGTGGACTCAACGATAGAGATCACAGCGGAATCGATGTAGGGCAGCTGCTGACCGTTCTGGTCCACGGCCCAGTAATAGGGGTTGCGCTCGAAGGTGATGGTGTTGGTGGCGGCGGGGTCGCAGGTCATAACCCAGGGGCCCAGCACCGGCAGATCCATGTTCTTCTGATCGTTCATGCGATCCTGGAACATCAGAGTCCAATCGTCGAAGCCTTCCTCGCTCAGCTTGGCGGCGAGCTCGTCTTCGGAATTGTAGTTCTTGTGGAACTGCTCCAGATAATGGGAAGGATAGACAAAGGGAGAACCGTCGTTGTAAGCCCACTTGGCCAGGTACAGGGGCTTGCCGGTTTCGAAGTTGAACTTCCAGGTGGTATCGTCCACCACGGTCAGGGTGCAATCGGTATAATACTGCTCAGAGGGAGTCAGCTCCTCGTTCTTGAGGATGTCATTATACCAGAATTCCACATCCTTGGTAGTTACGGGCTCGCCATCGGACCACTTCAGGCCATCGCGGAGCTTGAAGGTGAACTCGGTGTAGTCCTCGTTGTTCTCGTAGGACTCCAGCCAGCCGGTGGTGATGGTGGTCTTGTCCTGACCATAGATCAGGGCATTGCCGTTGCTCAGATAACCGGTGAGGTGATGCTGAGCATGGTTGAAGGTACCGGAGGTGACAGCCTGACGCCAGGTGCCGCCGTAGGTGCCAACTTCAGCAACTTCCAGCACCTGGGGATTGGAGGGCAGACGATCCGCCACAGGGGGCAGTTCACCAGCCTGAACCTTCTCGGCCAGGGAGGGAGCTTCGGTGTAGGTAGCGGCTTCGGCCGATGCGAACACCGGGCACAGCGCCAGTACCATCACCACAGCCAGAAGCAGAGACAGAGACTTCTTCATGATGTGTACCTCTCCTTTTTTTGTCCGGGAGAATGCTTCCCGGCATATTCAAGATGTTTCCATCTTAAATTTCTTAAATTCACTTTACACGCCCTTCAGGGAAAGCTCCTTGTAGCGAATGCAGGTGGTGCGATGGCCCATGGGATCGTCGGGATTTACAGGAATCAGCTTCATGTCACACTTTTTGCATTCCTCGGTGGCGTAACGGCAGCGGGGGTGGAAGAAACAGCCCTCAGGCGGCCGGGAAGGATCCGGCACTTCGCCTTCCAGAGTGGCCTTGCGCACACTCTTGTCCGCAATCAGCTTGGGTACGGAGCCCAGCAGCGCCTCGGTGTAGGGATGCATGGGCCGGGAATACAGTTCCTCGGTTTCGCAGATTTCCACAACCTTGCCCACGTACATGACCACAATGCGGTCGGAAATGTGCTTCACGGCGGACAGATCGTGGGCAATGAACAGATAGGAAATATTGTATTCCTGCTGCAGATCCTCCAGAAGGCCCAGCACCTGCGCCTGCACGGAAACGTCCAGGGAGGAAACGGATTCGTCGCAGATCACCAGCCGGGGGTTCACGCTCAGGGCCCGGGCGATGCCCACGCGCTGACGCTGGCCGCCGGAGAAGGCGTGGGGATAGCGCACCATGTATTCCGGGCGCAGGCCCACGCGGGTCATCAGCTTGGCCACCATTTCCTGCTCCTCGGACTTACTCCAGGTTTTGAACAGCATGGCGGGCTCGGCGATGATCTCGCGCACGGTCATGCGGGGATTCAGCGAGGAGAAGGGATCCTGGAAAACCATCTGGATTTCCTTGCGATAGGGCTTGATTTCGGAGGCCTTGGCTTTGGCCAGGTCGATCTGGGTGCCGTCCTTGGCAGTGTAGAGAATGGAACCGTCCGTGGGGTCCAGAAGGCGCACGATGCAGTTGCCGGTGGTGGACTTCCCGCAGCCGGATTCGCCCACCAGGCCCACGGTTTCGCCTTCGTTGATTTCAAAATCCACATCGTTGACGGCCTTTACGTAACCAACCGTCCTATTAAAGAAGCCCTTTTTAATGGGAAAATACTTTTTCAGGCCGGTGACCTTGAGAATCTGCTTGGGCATTTTTCCTACCTCCCCTTACTGATCGTATCTGAAACAGCTGACCTTGTGACCGTTGCCCAAATCCACCACCGGCGGAATGGACTCATCGCACAGGCCCTTCTGCGCCTTGCGGCAGCGGGGGAAGAACGCGCAGCCCTTGGGAATGGAATACGCGTCGGGCACGCTGCCCTCGATGTAAGCCAGCTTTCTACCCCGCTGGTCGGTCACCTGAGGAATGGAGCGGAACAGATCCTGAGTGTAGGGATGCATGGGATTTTCCAGCAATTCCTTGGTGGCGGCGGTTTCCACGATGCGGCCCAGGTACATCACGGCCACGTTATCGCAGGTTTCGGCGATGATGCCGAAATTGTGGTTGATCATCAGAATGGACATGCCCATTTCCTGCTGCAGATCCTTCATCAGGTCCAGAATCTGCGCCTGCACGGTAACGTCCAGGGAGGTGGTGGGCTCGTCGGCCACCAGCAGCCGGGGATTGGATGCCAGAGCCATGGCGATCATGGCGCGCTGACGCATGCCGCCGGAGAGCTGATAGGGATATTCGTCCACCCGCTGTTCGGGCTTGGCGATTTTTACCTTGCGCAAAAGGTCGATGGCCCGGTTGCGCCATTCGCTCTTGGGCAGGTCGGTGTGCAGCTTGATGGCCTCGATAATCTGGTTGCCGATGGTATAAACCGGGCAGAAGGAGGTCATGGGCTCCTGGAAGATCATGGCCATTTCCCGGCCATGGAGCTGCACCAGGCGCTTGTCCTTGTCCGGCAGCCGCGCAATATCGAACACGCCCAAGCGGGAATTAAACAGGATGCTGCCAGAAGCAATCCAGCCGTTTTCCGGCAGGATGCGCATAATCGCGTTGGAGGTGACGGATTTACCGCAGCCGGATTCGCCCACAACGCCCATGGTTTTTCCGATGGGAATATCGTAGCTGACGGAGTTCACCGCGCTGACGATGCCTTCGTCCGTACGGAACTTCACAACAAGGTCTCGTACCTCGACGAGGTTTTCCGCATTCTCCATACAAAGCGCGTTAGCCATTGATTGAACCCTCCACTCGCCTGATCCGGACTTCACACATTCGGAGCCAGATTCATAACGTTATTTAACAAACTGAATGATAACACATAAATCGTTTAATGTCAATAACGAATTTTGTTTTCAGCATGTTTTACCTATTTTGTTAAGACAAAGTTATACAACAAAAGTTCATGTTACGCCCTTGACAGCCCCGCGCAGGGGATTTATAATGATCCTGGTTTCTCTTAAACGTTTTTGATTTTTACACCGTCTATCCAATTAGAAGGAGGAATACACACATGGCTCGCAAGGCGCCCGTTTTCAATCCCATCAAATTCAATAAGGATCAGCTGCGCGACAAGATCTACGCCTGCTGGATCGGCAAAAACATCGGCGGCACCATGGGCACGCCCTATGAAGGCATGCAGCAGATCAACGACATTCAGGGCTTCGTCACCGAAAAGGGCGTGGTTCTGCCCAACGACGATCTGGATCTTCAGCTGGTATGGCTGCGGGCCATGGACGAAATGGGCCCCGAAAACGTGAATTCCAAGGTGCTGGGCGAATACTGGACCAGCTTCATCGGCCCCTCCTGGAACGAATACGGCGTGGGTAAGGGCAACCTGCGCGCCGGCATTCTGCCTCCCATGAGCGGCGAATTGTACAACGACGAATGGCGGCATTCCAACGGCGCGTGGATTCGCACCGAGGTGTGGGCCTGCACCCATCCCGGCTGCCCGGAAAAGGCCATTCGCTACGCCTTTGAGGACGCTAGCGTGGATCACGGCTTCGGCGAGGGCAGCTATGCCACCATCTTCGTGGCCGCCATGCAGTCCGCCGCCTTTATCTTCGACGACCTGCGCACGCTGATCAATATCGGCCTTTCCAAGATTCCCGAGGATTGCCGCACCGCCCGCAGCATCAAGATCGTGCTGAACAACTTCGACAAGGGCATCGACTGGAAGACCACCCGGGAACAACTGGTGGAAGACAGCATGGATCTGGGCTGGTTCCAGGCGCCCATGAACGTGGCCTTCGCCGTGCTGGGCATGCTCTACGGCGGCTGCGATTTCAAAAAGTCCATGATCATCGCCATCAACTGCGGCGACGACACCGACTGCACCGGCGCCACCGTGGGCTCCACCCTGGGCATCATGTACGGCACCAAGTGCATCCCCGCCGACTGGCGCGAGCACATCGGTGACGACATCGTGACCATTTCCATCATCAAGGGCCACGGCTACTTCCCCGCCTCCTGCAAGGAATTGACCGATTGCGTCATGGGCCTGCTCAGCACCACCATGCGCACCCCCAACCCCATCCTGGCCAAGCACGGCCCCCAGTTCATCCTGACCGACGGCGAGAGCGATTTTGGCAACCTGACCCCCGAAAGCTTCATGGGCCGGGACTTCGCCGAGGGCATGTTCCATCGTTCCCGTTACAGCTTCACCATCGAATCCGTGTACGCCACGGTGCTGGTGGAATATGAGCACGAGCCCATCATCGCGCCCAACGGCGAATTGAAGATGAAGATCACCTGCACGCTGAACGGCAACATGGCCGAGCAGAAGCTGTTCAACCTGAAGTTCTATCTGCCCGAAGGCTGGCGCGCCGAGGGCCGCAAGCATGTGCACGCCTCCATGATCTCCGGTTCTCACGGCATGCGCATCTATTCCCTGGATCACGGCTTCTCCACCACCGAAATCACCCTGGTGGCCGGCGAAAATGTGGAAGCCCGCAACCGCGGCGTCATCGAAATCACCACGCCTGAGCGTCCCACGCCCATCCTGGTGCCCCTGATGATTCTGGGCTGACGCTTTCCCCGCCGTCCGAAGGAAATTTTCACCCTTCGGACGGCGTTTTTCCATTTTTATGCCAAAGGAGCGTGTCTATGGCGAAATTCACTCCCCATCCCATGTCCGAGGAGGACAAACGCCTGGCCCGGTCGGAGGACAGCTTCGGCCGGTTCCTGCTGGCCTTCGCCATCGCGGCGGTGTATGGCGTAGTCGCGTTTTTCACCGTGTGGAAGCTGCATGAAACCGTGCCCGCCCTGCTTTTGCATCTGCTGCCCGGGGTGCGGGATGGAAACCCCGTGCGGCTTTACAAGGCGCTGGTGATTCTGGTGGCGGGGCTGGGCTGGTTTGTCTCCCTGCTTTTTCTGCTGTTCCGGTGCAACCGGCCCAATCTTTCCCTGAAAAATCGGCTGTGTTCCCTTTTCATCTGGTGCGCCGCGGCGATTTTGATTTATCTGGCGGCGGCGGCCATTCCTCGATTTCTTCTATAATTATACGTAGAAATTAACATCCGACGTTTATAATAGTTTCAGGTGCTGACGCGCCGAGGTTCGTCCTTGGGCAGAAGGCCGGAAGCAGCGGCTCATAAACGATTTTATCGCTGTTTTCCGCGTCCCTTTGTCCCGGGATGCGGATATTTTTATGATTTGTGAGGAATGCCCCATGGAAAACCGTGTCGCCATGATCAGCATCGTGGTGGAAGACTACTCCGCCGCGGAATCCGTCAACGCCCTTTTGCATCAGTTTGGCCAATATATCATCGGCCGCATGGGCATTCCCTATCGCGCCCGGAAAATCTCCCTGATTTCCGTGGCCATCGACGCGCCCGGGGATCAGATCAGCGCCCTTTCCGGCAAATTGGGCATGATTCCGGGGGCGTCTTCTAAAACGGTCTATGCCAAAATCGGCGCATGAAAGCGCTGATCGATCGTCTGGCCGGAGGCGAAATCCTTACTTTGGAGCAATGGCAGGGGCTTTTTGAAAGGCGCACCCCGCAGGACGAAATATACGCCCGCAACCTGGCCCGGGAAATCTGCCAGCAGCATTACGGTCGAAAGGTCTATCTGCGGGGGCTGGTGGAAATATCCAGCATTTGCAAAAACGACTGCTATTACTGCGGCCTGCGGCGGAGCAACGCCCAGTGTCAGCGCTACCGGCTGACTCCGGAGGAGATTTTCGAATCCTGCCGGGAAGGCCACGCGCTGGGTCTGCGCACCTTTGTGCTTCAGGGAGGCGAGGACGCCTGGTTCACCGACGCACGGCTGTGCGAAATCGTCCGCCGAATTCGCCGGGCCTTTCCCGACAGCGCCATCACCCTCTCCCTGGGCGAACGTTCCCGGGAAAGTTACCAGAAATTATTTGACGCCGGGGCAAACCGCTATCTTCTGCGCCACGAAACCGCCGACGAAACCCATTACGGCCAGCTGCATCCGCCGGAATTGTCCCTGAGCCATCGAATGGACTGTCTGCGGGCGTTGAAGGACGTGGGCTATCAGGTGGGCGCGGGGTTCATGGTGGGCTCGCCCCATCAGACGGCCCGCACCCTGGCCAAAGACATGGCCTTTTTGCAGGAATTCCGGCCCCACATGGTGGGCATCGGCCCCTTCCTGCCCCACCACGCCACCCCCTTCCGGGACGAACCGGCGGGTGGTTTGCAGGATACCCTCTTCTGCGTGGCGCTGACGAGGCTGGCGCTGCCGGAAGCGCTGATTCCCGCCACCACCGCCCTGGCCACTCTGGAGGTTTCCGGCCGGGACGCGGCGCTGCTGGGGGGCGCAAACGTGATTATGCCCAACCTCTCCCCCGCCGGCGTGCGGAAAAAATATCTCCTCTATGACAACAAGCGGGCCTTCGGCTCCGAGGCCGCGGAGTCTCTGCGGCTCATCCACCGGGCCCTTGCCCAAATCGGCCGGGAAATGTCCCTGAGCCGGGGCGACCATATTTCTATTGCAGCAAAGGAGGAACACACATGAGCATGAACGCCACCCCTACCTCCAATCGAATCCACATCGCGCTGTTCGGCCGCAGAAACGCGGGCAAATCCAGCCTGATGAACGCCATCACCGCCCAGCAGACCGCCATCGTATCCGACACCCCCGGCACTACCACCGACCCCGTGATGAAATCCATGGAAATTCTGCCCCTGGGCCCTGTGGTGCTCATCGACACCCCCGGCCTGGACGACGAAGGCGAACTGGGCGCGGAACGGGTGCGCCGGGCCAAAAATGTGCTGGAAAAGACGGATATCGCCCTCATCGTGCTGGATCCGGCCACGGGCCTGGGCGATCTGGAAAAGAATCTGAAAACGACCCTGCGGGAGCGGGAGATCCCCTGTCTTACGGTGGTAACCAAGGCCGACCTTACCCCATGCAACCTGGAAGGAGCCCTGAGCGTCAGCAGCAAAACCGGCGCGGGCGTTCGGGAATTGAAGGAAGCCCTGGCTCGGCTGCGCCCCTCCAACATCAGCGAACGGCCCATCGTCTCCGACCTGGTACCGGAAGGCTCCACCGTCGTCCTGGTCACTCCCTGCGACAGCGCCGCCCCCAAGGGAAGGATGATCCTGCCCCAGCAGCAGACCCTGCGGGATTTGCTGGATCATCGCTGTCTTGCCCTGGTGGTGCAGGATACGGAGGTGGAAAAGGCCCTTTCCGCCCTGAAGGAACCCCCGGCGCTGGTGGTAACGGACTCTCAGGCCTTCGGAAAGGTGTCCAAAATGGTACCGGAGTCGGTTCCGCTCACCTCCTTTTCCATCCTCTTCGCCCGGCACAAAGGCTTTCTGGAAGCCGCGCTTTCCGCCGTGGAGGCCATGAGCCAATTGCAGAACGGGGATCGGGTGCTGATTTCCGAGGGCTGCACCCATCACCGACAGTGCGAGGACATCGGCACGGTGAAATTGCCCCGCTGGCTCCGGGAATTTTCCGGCAAAGAGCTGGCGTTTGATTTCACCAGCGGCGGCTCCTTCCCGGAAGATCTGACCCCCTATCGGCTGGTGATCCACTGCGGCGGCTGCATGCTCAACGAAAAGGAAATGCGCGCCCGAAAAAATCGCGCAGTTGCGCAGGGCGTTCCCTTCGTCAATTACGGCGTGGCCATCGCCCACATGAAGGGCATTCTGGAGCGCACCATTCGCCCCCTGGGGCTGTAATTCTCCTAAAGCAGACCGAAGTTTGTTTTGTGCAGACCAAAGTCTGCTTTTTCTTCGTTCTCACGCCGCTTTCCGGGTGCATAAACTGCCCTGCAAAGGCGGTGTTTGAAATGAAAAAATTTCCGGAATTCCGGGAAGCCTGCGGCGTTCAGGCGGTGCTGCTGGGGGCCGCGTTCGTCTCCGGCCGGGAGGTGGCCTTCTTTTTTTCCGGGGCTGGAGCGTATTCCTGGCTGGGCATCGGGCTGGCGGCGGTGATTTTCGGCCTTTTGACGGCCATGCTGGCGCGGCTTGCCCGGGATACCCAGGCCGCCAGCCTGCCGGGAATTTATTATGCGGCGTTGGGAGTGCGCTGCGGCGACGCGTTGTGCGTGCTGCACGCCCTGACCATGCTGATGACCGGCGCGGCGGCCCTTTCCACGGCGGGGGAAATGGGTGCTCTTGCCCTGGACGACCCCTGCGCCTCCTGGCTGTTTGTGGGCATGGCGATGCTGCTGGCGCTGATTCCGGCGCTGAACGGCATGCGCCTGATTGGACTTTTGGGGCTGATCGCAGTTCCCGCCTGCTGCCTGTTTTTTCTGGCCATGGCCCTGGATTCGCGTCCCGCCGCCGCGGGGGCGTATCTCACCGATTCGCTGCTGTCCTCCCGGCGGTTCTGGCCGCTGACCCTGACTTTGGGTATATTGTACGCGTTTCTGAAGGCGGCGCTGGCGGGCAGCGTGGCCATCCTGCGGGGAGCCCGGCTGCGGCCCGGGCGCTTCGGCCTGTGCAACGGCCTGCTGCTGGGGCTGACCACGGGTCTGGCCAACTGGGCGCTGCTGTCTCAGGGGCCGGAAACGGCCCAACTGAATCTGCCCATGGTGGTATTGGCCGCCCGATGGGGCGTCTTCGGCTTTTATCTGGCGATTTATCTGATGCTGCTGGGCTGCGCCGGGGCTCTGGCCTGCGCCATAGGCTCCCTTTCCTCGCTGATTTCCGGGCGGGTGGGCCGGCTGAACCGGCTGATGCTGGTGTTGTCGGCCCTTGCCCTGATGAGCGCCGCGGGACTGAGGTCTCTGGTGGAAGTGGGCTATCCGCTGCTGGGCTGGCTCAGCGCCCTGGCCCTTACCTCCCTGGCCCTTCTGCGGGAAAAACGCCGCCGGGGGGCAAAGCCGCTGCCGCCCGGAAAGAACGCAGGTTAAATTTTGTAAATATGGTTGCAAAAACATGTCTCAGGCCTTATAATACAGTTTGTGTCAATCCGCTCACTAGCCCCGAGCGCGGCTGATCGCTGGACGCGTACCGACCACACGCGAATGGCAAGCATCGTATATTTGGGAGGAATTTCACGTGAGTACTTATATGGCTAATCCTCAGACCGTCGAACGTAAATGGTACGTCGTCGACGCCGAGGATCTGGTGATGGGCCGTTTGGCTTCTCAGGTCGCGTCCATTCTGCGCGGCAAGAACAAGCCCACCTTCACGCCCCATGTGGACTGCGGCGACTACGTCATCGTCGTCAACGCTTCCAAGATCAAGCTGACCGGCAAAAAGCTGGATCAGAAGCTGTATCGCTATCACACCGGCTATCCGGGCGGACTGAAGGAAATCACCTACCGCAAGCTGATGGCCAACAAGAGCGAATTCGCCTTCAAAGAGGCTGTTCGCCGCATGCTGCCCAAGGGACCTTTGGGCTACTCCATGCTGAAGAAGCTGCGCGTTTACGCCGGCCCCGAGCATGAGCAGCTGGCTCAGAAGCCCGAAGTGCTGGTTCTGAAGTAAGGGAGGAGGACGGAAAATGTCTGAGGTTTGCTTCCATGCCGTTGGCAGGAGAAAAAAGGCGATCGCTCGCGTTCGTCTGATCCCCGGTGAGGGCAATATCACCATTAACAAGCGTAGCATTGACGATTATTTCGGCTACGAAACCCTGAAGATGCAGGTGCGTCAGCCCCTGACTCTGACCGATACCACCGGCCGTTTCGACGTGATCGTGAACGTCAAGGGCGGCGGTTACACCGGCCAGGCCGGTGCCATCCGTCATGGCATCGCTCGCGCTCTGGTAAAGGCTGATGAGGAACTCAAGCCCGCCATCAAGAAGGCCGGCTACCTCACCCGCGATCCTCGTATGAAGGAGCGTAAGAAGTACGGCCTCAAAGCCGCTCGTCGGGCCCCGCAGTTCTCGAAGAGATAATCGGCTTATCAAACCACATCAAAACACGTCAAAAACCCCGGAAAATCAAGGTTTTCCGGGGTTTTGCTATTTCAAAAAATTTGCTTTGGTTTGATTGGGTTTGTCGTTCTTTATTCTGTTTTGATCCCGTATTTTTGAGTTAAAAATGGGGGAAAACTCAATTTTGAACTAGTTTTGAGTTAAAAAAAGGGGGAATTTCCGGAAAATGAAGGAGAGCAAGAAGTTCGTTTTTCGGCGGTCTCAAAGCCGCTCGTCGGGCTCCGCAGATCTCGAAGCGATAATCGCATAATCGCATAATCGCATGACAGAGCTGCCTGAATTTGTCCTAAACTGGCACATCTGAATATAGTTTATTACATAGCGCGTCTGTTTACCCAAAGTGACGCTTGGGTTGGCAGCCG
>CACXHB010000137.1 GCA_902767315.1 uncultured Eubacteriales bacterium | reverse complement strand
GCCGGTGATGTTCCCCGCCCGATCCACGGTGGCGATCCGCTTGTTCTGGGTCTTCCAGGTGAGAATCGCCCGGGTGTCGGGGGTAAATTCCGGCGTAAGGGAAATCTTGTCCTTCAGGCCGATTTCCACCGTTTCGCTGGCAAACCGGAGATACGTGGGCCCGGGAAGCACCCGGAAGTTCAGGGAAGCGGACACGCCGTTGTAGGCGGAAACCGTGACCGTGGCCTGGCCTTCCGCCAGCGCCCGGAAAGCGCCGTTGTTGGGGTCGATGGTCAATACCTCAGGATTGGAGCTGACGGCGGTGAGCTTGCCCGCCGCGCCGCTGTTGACCCAGGCGGTCAGAGCGCCGGTTTCGCCCGCGGCCAGTTCGCTGTCGCCCATGGAAAGACCGATGGAGGTGGGCGCGGGGCATACGGTGATCTTCACCGCACGCTTGCGCCGGTTGAAGGTGGTGACGGTGATGGTGGCCTTGCCGGGGGCTACGGCGGTAACGTTGCCGGCAGCGTCCACGGTGGCCACGGCGGCGTTGCTGGAAGAGAAGGCATAGCTGCCCACCGAGCCCCGGGAGAGGGTCACCGCGCCCTGGGTGCTTTCGCCTACTCCCAGCTTGGTGCGGGGCAGGGTGAACTTCACCGAGGAAGGCGCGCTGACTACCTTCACGGTGATCTGAGCGGTTTTGCCGTTGTGGGTGGTGGCGGTAATGACGGCGGTGCCGTTTTTCTTGGCGGTCACCAGGCCGTCGGCGGAAACGGTGCAGATGCGCTTGTTAGAGGTGGCGTACGTTACGCCGCCAAAAGCGTCCGCGGGCTGGAAGGCGGCTGCGATGGCCATTTTTTCGCCGCGCCCCAATACCGTGCGCTCCATGGACAGGCTCACACTGTCCGGTCCCCGCAGTACCGTGACAGTGCAGGAACCCACCACGTGATTGTAGGTTTCCGCGGTTACCACGGCGGTGCCCAGGCCCACGGCGGTGGCGGTGCCCGCGGCTTCGTCGATGTAAATCACGGCGGGATTGGAGGAAGTATAGCGCACGCTGCCCACGGCCATGGGCTGAATTTTGCAGCCCAGGCGGGCCACCTGATCGGTGCCCATGGTCATCTCCGTGGAAGCGAAGGCGACCGAGGTGGGGGCGGCCACGATGGTGATCTTCACCCGGGCGGTCCGGCCGTTGTGGGTGCGGATGGTGATGGTGCACTTGCCGGGGCGCAGACCGGTGACGTTGCCGTTTGCGTCCACCTGAGCGATGCCGGAATTGGAGGAAGTATAGCGCACGCTGCCCAGGCTGCCCCGGGAGAGGGTGTAGCTTGTCGCCTGGGTTTCGCCCACCCCCAGGGTGGTCCGCGCCATGGACAGCCGTACGGAGGAGGGTGCCCGCAGCACCGTGACCTTCACCTGACAGGAAGCGCCGGAAGCGGCCTTCAGGGTGATATAGGCCACGCCCTGCCGCTTGCCGGTAACCTTGCCGGAAACGTCCACGGTGGCGATTTTGGCATTGGAGGAGGAATAGGTCACACTGCCCCGGGCATAGGCGGGCTGCAGGCTCCAACCGGCCAGGGAGGTCGTGTCCTTCGCGCCCAGGGAAATTTCCCATGCGGCGGGAATCACGGCAGTGGCCTGATCGGTAAGCACCTGAATTTCACAGGCGGCCTGCACCTGATTGTCGTATTTCGAAAGGCAGCGCACGGTGGTAACGCCGGGGGCGCAGGCGGTTACCAGGCCGTTTTCCACCTGAGCCACGGCGGGATCGTCGCTTTGCCAGATCAGCGTGTCGTCCGTGTCGGCGGGCTGAAAACCGGGCTGCAGCCGCAGCTGCTGACCGGGCCACAGCTCCGCCTGGGTTTTGTCCAGCGTAAGGGCAGTAAGGGGCCGCTGCACCACGTCAAAATAGGTCAGGCCTGCGGCGGCGTACCATTCCCGATATTGCCATTGGGCGTTCACGCCGGCGAGACCGGAGAGGGCTTCCGCGGTCAGCTGCTCCAGGCTTTTACCCTGCAGATCGCCCGCAAAATAGAACTGGAACGTCGTATTTTTTTGCGAAACGGCGCTTTCCAACGCGGTTTTCAGGCCGGCAGCGTCGCTGACGGGCAGGTAGTCCTGCTGGAAGACCCGGAAATTGTACTTCGTGCCCTGGCAGCGGGGCGCGTCCTCCCGCTTCCATTTGTGACTGGGGGCCATGGCTTCGTCGGTAAGGCCGAAGAAATCTTCAACATCCTGAGCAAATTCTCCGCAGAAAGCGTCCGCGTGATACCATTCGTCTTCCAGCTTCAGGGCGTTCCAGCTTTCCCCCTCGCCGGTGATTACGGCGTTGGAAATGGAGGCCGTGTCCAGCAAAAGGGCGTAAGCCAGGGCGTAACCGGTGCTGCCGGCCTTGCCTTCCACCAGCGCGGCGCAGGCGTCCTGGGCGGCTTCGGCGGATTTGTCCGGCGCACAGGCCCGGGCCAGCTTGCGATACAGCCACAGCGCCTTTTCCCCGTCGTTTTTCAGGGAAGCGGCGTTCATTTCCTGCACCCAGGCCTGAGCCGTTTCCTGGGCCGATTCGTCCCGGGTGGGCACGTGCAGAAGATCGGAAGCATAGGCCGCCTGAGCGCCCGACGCGTCCTTTACCAGCGCCACGGCAAAGCAATCGCCGGCCTCAGCCGGGAAAAGCGTCTCTTCGCCGGAAGTGGTCGTGCCGGTCTGGGCAAGGCGGAAGCCGCCCTCGCTGCCGGTGCGGGTATAAAGGAAGCATTGGATTTCATAAGGGGCGCTGCCGCCGGAAACGCCATGGGAAACTGCCGCCTGGTTCCCCTTCAGGGCCATGCGCGGGCTGATTTCCGGCAGATTTTCTCCCTGAGAAAACAACAACGCTCCCTGTCCGGGCCAGTCCATGGCGGCGGCGGGGCTGTAAACGGCGTTGTTTTCCGCGGGAACCGGTTCCGCCGCGGGAGCTTCCACCGCGTCGGGCAGGGAAGCTTCCGGCGTGGAAGCGGGCGCTTCCGTAACAGCCGCGCTCTCGGCGGGCTGAGCGGGTTCCTCAGGCAGGGGCGTTTCCGCCGGCGCAGGGGTTTCCGCCGGGGCGGGCTCTTCCGTGGGAACGGATTCTTCCACGGCGGGGGTGTTCTCCGCCGCGGGGGCTTCTTCCGCCCAGCTGGGCGCAGGCAGCGCCGTCAGCAGAAGCGAGGCGCACAGGGCCAGGGCTAGCAGGCGTTCCAATCCCTTTTTCATGCAGGTCTCCTCCAAATATTTCTGAAATATTTCGAATTGCCATGAATTGCCAAAATTTACGTAACAATTATAGCACGCCGCCGGGGAAATGTACAGCTTGAATCTGTACGCAATTGTGACATCTGCCGGGGTGCGCCCCGTTGACAAGGAGCCTCGCCGTTGCTTATAATATCAGCGGAACCCTACGAAAGCGAGGAACAACCATGGTTGAGACGAATTTTGACGGAATTTCCGTTTCTGTAAATCTGGACGCGCAGGTGGCCCACAATACAAACGTGCAGGGCGCATTGACCATTCACGAATTTGAAATCAAATGGAACCCGCAGCAGGCGAAACAGACGGACAAGCCCATGCTGACCCTGCAATGGGCCTTTCCTCTGATCGATACATCCTATCAGTGGCATTCCCTGTGCGGTTTTAACCGCTCCTTCTCGCCGGATTGGGCCCAGGGCGTTTCCAGTAAACTTTCCGCCGGCAGCCCGCTGCATTGCTTTTACAGCGACGGCGGCCAAAATCGCTACACTGTGGCCCTGGACGACGCGGTCACCCCCATTTACCGCAGCCTGGGGGTGCGGGAAGAAACCGGCGGCCTGGTGTGCCGGGTGGAAATTCCCCTGGACGCCACCGGAGTCAGCGACCAGTACGCCGTGAAGCTCTGGCTGGACCGGACAGATTGCCGGTATGAGGACGCCATTCGCCGGGTAGCGGACTGGTGGGAGGAGAAATATCCGTCCATGCCCGCCCTGCCCGTGGCCAAGGATCCCACCTATTCCTGCTGGTATAGCTTTCATCAACAGGTGTATGCCGATCAGGTGGAGGCCGAATGCGCCCGGGCGGCGGAAATGGGCATGAAAAACGTCATTGTGGACGACGGCTGGCAGACGGTGGATAACGCCCGGGGTTACGCCTATTGCGGCGACTGGGAGCCCGCGGCGGAAAAGATTCCCGACATGGCGGCCCATGTGGCCCGGGTGCACCAGCTGGGTCTGAAGTATATTCTCTGGTACAGCGTGCCCTTCGTGGGCAAATATTCCCGGGCAGCGAAGCGGTTCGAGGGCATGACCATTTCCTATATCGACCGGCTGGGGGCCTATACCCTGGATCCCCGTTATCCCCAGGTGCGGGAGTATCTCATCGGCATTTACACCGAAGCCCTGAAAAAGTGGGATCTGGACGGCTTCAAGCTGGATTTCATCGATTCCTTCAATCGCTTCGAGGATCCGCTGGATTACCGGGAGGGCATGGATTATGCCGGACTGGATCAGGCGGTGCAGCGGCTGATGGTGGACGTCATGCGGGAGCTCCGCGCCATCAAAAGCGACATTCTCATCGAGTTCCGTCAGCGTTATATCGGCCCGGCCATGCGGGAATTCGGCAATATGTTCCGGGTGGGGGACTGCCCGGAAAACGCCTCCACCAACCGGGTGGGCGTGGTGGATCTGCGCCTGACCAGCGGCCATACCGCCGTGCATTCGGATATGCTGGTGTGGAACGAAAACGAACGGCTGGAGGCTGCCGTGCGGCAGATGCAGAACGTGCTCTTCGGTACCCTGCAGCTTTCCGTGCGGCTGGATCGGGTGCCGCCGGAACAGGCGGAGGCCATTCGCTTCTGGGTGAATTTCATGGATGAAAACCGGGAAATTCTGCAGGATGCGCCCCTTTACGCGGAAAATCCCCAGACCCTGTATCCCGTGGTGTGGGCCCAAAAGGACGACCGGGGAATCTTCACCTGCTATCAGAAGGATTGCTGCGTCAACATTCCCGGCGGCATGACCCAGGCCTGCGTAGTAAACGCCTGCGCCGGGGAAAGTCTGCTGCTGCGGCTTTCGGAAGGCGGCGTGTGGAAGGTGCGCACGATGGATTGCAAAGGCGAGGTCTGCCGGGAGGAAGCCCTGGCCGCCGAAGAAGGCATTCTCGCCCTGGAGACTCCGGAAAGCGGCCTGATTTCCATGGAAAAAATCGGATAAGGAGCAGCGCCCATGCTGGAATATTTGAATCGATATGGAAACGTGCCCTTCTCCCAGGCCCCCATGAACGACGTGGATCTGGCGATTTTTGCGGAACTGGTCTATTGCCCCCTGGAACGGATTGCCCGTCCTCAGGGCCTTTCGCTGAACGCGCTGCCCGCCGCCCTGGAACAGCCCGGGGAACCGGACGTAACCCAGGTGCGTTTTCAGTATCAGATGCGGGACCAGCAGCGGCTGCGTCAGGCGCTGGCCCAGGCCCGGCGTTATGAAAACGTGCGGGTGAAGGCCTTCCGCCGTACCTTCGACGACCCGGGACAGATTCAGTTTGCCGCCCTGGCGTTGGAGGTGGAAGGCGCGGCGGTGGTGATCTACCGGGGCACGGACAATACCCTGGCCGGTTGGAAAGAGGATTTCAACCTGGCCTATATGGAGCGTATTCCTGCCCAGGAAATGGCCGTGTCCTTTCTGGAGGAAATGCTGGCGGATGCAAAAGAGGGAAGGGTGTGCGGCCATTCCAAGGGCGGCAACCTGGCCCTGTATGCCGCCGCCCGGTGCCGGGAAGATATTCAGGCCAAAATCCAGTGCGCCCTGAGTCTGGACGGGCCGGGACTCCATGAAAACGTCATCGCCTCCCCGGGCTACGGCCGGGTGGCGGACCGGATGCGGCTGATCATTCCCCGGGCGTCTCTGGTGGGGCTGCTGTTCGAACAGCCGGAAAAGGTGCGCATTGTGGAAAGCGCCGTGCTGGGCTTGCATCAGCACGACCCCATGACCTGGAAAACCGTCGGCATGGATTTCCAGAACGCCGCGGACCAGACCCGCACGGGCAAGCTGCTGGGTCAGGCCGTGCGCCGGCTCATCGACCGGATGCCCGTGGAAATGCGGGAAGATTTTGTGGAAGCCATTTACGAAATCGTCCGATCTACCGGGGCGGAAACGGTGAACGATCTGGTGCGGGGCTGGCTGAAAAACACCGTGCCCGTCATGCGCCAGCGGTATCATTCGGACCCGGAAAAATACGAAGTCATTCAGAAAACGGCCCTGCTTTTCTGGCTCAGCGCCGCGGAAACCTTCGGCGATGTGCTGCCGGATCGGCTGCTGCAGCAGCTTCGGGATCGACTTTCCAAATAACCCCCGAAACCCGAAAGGAGGAATCCCCATGGAAAGCCTGATGGAAGCGCTGTATCTGGCCATGGAAGAGGACGGCGACGTCCGCGACGGCGATTTTCAGGGGGAAATCCTGGCGGGAATCGAAACCCGAAGTCTGTCCTTTGTTCGGTGCAAATTCCAGAACGTGACCTTCGGGGAAAACGAGATCGCCCACCTGTCCTTTGTGGATTGTGAATTGCGCCATTGCGATCTGTCGGGCCTGCGGCTGGTGGACGGCTCTCTGCACCGGACGAATCTGTTCGGCTGCCGCGCCGCCGGCATGCTCGTGGATAACAGCTCCGTCCGAAACGTGCGTTTTAATGATTGTAAGCTGGACTATCTCACCCTGAGCCGCTGCCGGCTGCGGCAGGTCACCTTCCGGGATTGCGACCTGACCCGGCTTTTGATGCAGCAGTGCGAATGGAGCCGGCTGCAATTGGAAGGCTGCGTTTTGCGGGAAGGAGAATTTGCCCGGCAATCCCTTGCGGGGCTGGATTTCAGCACCTGCGAAATTTCCGGCATTCGAGTTTCCTCCGCAGATATCCGCGGCGCGAAGATCAGTCCGGCGCAGGCCATGGAGATTTGTGGAATTTTCGGCGTGGAAATTGTATAATATTCGCCAAGAAATTCGATGTTTCCGGAAGAAATTTGCATATTTTCGGGGCTTATGGTATAATCTTGTAAATGACAGAAGGGGGAAGCGTATGCGGGATGCACAGAGCACCGTTTTCCAGATGAAGGAAGAAGTGCTGGCCCTTTGCAAGCGCAAGGGCTGGGGCGTAGACGGCGTGCAGAACCCTCAACACGTGGCCGTGGCCATGACGGTGGAGATGCTGGAACTACTGGAGGTCTTCGGCAAGGCCCGGGAAGCTGGGCAGGAGGCGTTCTCTCCCCGGCAATTGGCCGAAGCCGCCGAGGAAATGGCGGACGTGACCATGTACGGCCTGCAATTGGCCTATACGCTGAACATCGACCTGGCCCGGGGAATCAGTCCCCAGGCCTCGGACGATACCACCCCGCTGGCGGAATTGAAGCGCCTTGCGGGAAAGGGCCGGGGAGACTGCTTTGCCCAGGCCATGCTGCTGGCGGCGGATTCCCGGTTTGTGGCGGAGGTCTTTCAATGGATGTGTCCTACGGAGGTTTCGGCCCTGCAGGCGGGGCAGTGTCCCCAGGCGCTGGCGGAAATTGCCCGGGCTTTTGAAAAGCTGTTTCGGCGCATGCTGCAATTGGCGGATACCCTGGCCATTGATCTTTCCGGGGAAGTTTCCCGGAAAATTTCCATTGTAGACAGGCGCGTTTCTCTCGAAAACGACCCGGTGAGATAATCAGGAGGGGTATCCATGGCAGGGGATATGATACTGGTTGTGGATTTTGGCGGCTATCAGGCCCGGACGATGGCGCGTATGCTCCGCTCGGACAGCGTGTATTGCGAAATTGCCCGTCCCAGGGAGGCTTTGCGCACCCTGAATCGCAGTCAGTGCAAGGGCGTTCTGCTGGCGGGAGAGGCCGCCGACGAAGCATTGGTAGACGCGGGAATTCTGGCGGCTAATCGGCCCGTTCTGGCAATGGGCGGCGCGGCCCGCGGCCTTTGCCGCGCCCTTGGGGGCGACGATCTGGGCCTGCAGGCGGAGAAGAAAACCGCGCTGTTGTCCTTTGCGGACCTGCCGCTGTTCCGGGGCCTGGTGGAATCCGACCGGTATCTGAACCGGGTGGACATGCTGGAACTGCCCCAGGGCGTAAAGCCCGCGGCCTTTGCCGAAGGCGGAATGACGCCGGCCTTTGCCCTGGAGGAGAAAAAAATCTACGGCCTGCAATTCTATGCGGAGGTCAACGACCCGGACGGCCTGCGTATTCTGCATAATTTTGCATACGACGTCTGCGGCTGCGAACCCTGGTGGCGGCTGGATTCCTTTGCGGAAGAGGCCCAGAAGCGGGTGCGGGAGGCCGTGGGCAACGGTACGGCGCTGATTTCCATTTCCGGCGGCGTGGATAGCGCGGTGTGCGCGGTGCTGGCCCATCGGGCGGTGGGCGCACAGCTGAAGTGCGTCTATGTGAACACGGGGCTGATGCGCCTGGGCGAAACGGAATTGGTAAAGCAGATGTTCCAGAGCCTGGGCATGGAACTGATCTGCGTAGACGCCACGGAGCGCTTCCTGCAAAGATTAAAGGGCGTTGCCGACGCAGACGAAAAGCGCGACGCGGTGGCGGACGAAATGCTCCACGTGGTGGCGGACAAGGCTGCGGAAATCGGCGAGGTGGATTGCCTGATTCAGGGTACCATTTACCCGGATGTGCTTTCCGAACGCAGCAGCGATAACAGCGCGGCCAACGACCGCCGCACTCTGAAGGATCACATCCGTTTCCGGCGGCTGCTGGAGCCGCTGCGCGTGCTGTTCAAGGACGAGGTGCGTGCGCTGGGTCGTGTGCTGGATATGCCGGAAGAGCTGATTCATCGCCAGCCCTTCCCGGAAGCGGGCCTTGCCGTGCGCTGCCTGGGTGAAGTCACCCGGGAAAAGCTGGCGATTCTCGGCCGCGCCGACGCGATCTTCCGGGAGGAAGTGGCCGACGCGGGCCTGGATAAGCGCATCTGGCAGTATTTCGCCGTGCTTACCGATGTGAAAACCCGGGGCATCCGGGACGGCGTTCCCGCCAGCGAATACGCCTTGGCCCTGCGGGCGGTGTCCTCCAAGGACGCCATTTCCGCCAATTACTACCGCCTGCCCTACGATCTCATCGAACGTGTGGTGGAACGCGTCACTGCCGAGGTGCCCGGCGTCGGCCGCGTGCTGTACGATGTTACCGGCAAGCCTCCCGCCATGATCGAGTGGGAATAAAACGAAAAAGCCGAAAAAACCAGTGTTTGCAAGGCTTTTCGGACTTCGTCCACTCTCTCTGATAAGGTTTTGATAAGATTCCACCTCAATGCAATTATTCTGTATTGCGAGTGGCTTGTGAGTAAAGAATTGGATAGCTGACTACACGCCGCCCGTGGGAGAAATCCTGCGGGCGGTATTTTTGTTTTAGCGTTGACTTAAATAAATGCGTATGCTATAATTAAGTAATCACTAAAACAAAGGAGCTGTAACATGGAACTTGACCGTATGCTAAAAGCATTGGGAGAGCCAATGCGTCTAAAAATATATCAAGCTCTATTAGAAAGAAAACATTGTGTCCGTTCTCTTTCCAAGAAGTTTGGCGTTTCAGAATCTGCTATTTCTCAGCACATGAGGGTGATGAAAGAAGCAGGATTAGTCTATGGGGAAAAATACGGCTACCACACGCACTATCTTCCACTACAGAATGCCGTTGATTATCTCACAGAACAGTTTGAGAAGATGCGAAGCGCATCGCTGACTGTAGACCGTGATATGACGGTCTGCCAGTGTGAGTACCGGATGGAGGGCGAAGAAAAATGAATATCTTACTTGATCTATTCTTAACCTTTGCAAAGATTGGCTTATTCACCTTTGGTGGTGGATATGCCATGATTTCCATGATTGAAAATAACTGTGTGGAAAGAAAACAATGGATCACCCACGATGAGATGATGAATGTGACGGTCATTGCCGAATCCACCCCCGGTCCCATCGCTATCAACTGTGCAACCTTTACCGGATATAAGAAAGCCGGTTTTATTGGTGCATTGGTGGCAACACTGGGTATGATTGTTCCATCCTTTGTTGTTATCTATCTGATTTCCATGTTCCTTGATAATTTCTTGGAACTGACCATCATTGCCAATGCTTTTAAGGGAATCAAAATTGCCGTTGGTATCTTAATTCTGGATGCTGCCATTACCATGATTAAGAAAATGCACAAAAAGAAGCTGCCGAGAACAATTATGATCTGCTCTTGTATCATCATGTTCTGCATTAACCTCTTTGCATGGAATTTCTCCTCGATCAGTCTGATGCTGATTGCTGCGGTTGTGAGTCTGACGATTTTCATTCTGAACGGCGCACCTGAACAGAAAGGTGGTGCAACGAAATGATTTATTTCGATTTGTTTCTTGGCTTTTTGAAAGTCGGCTGTTTTGCATTTGGCGGTGCTTATGGTGCCATTCCGCTGATCCGTGATGTAGTCATGTCCTACGGTTGGCTGAGTGATGAAATGCTGACCTATATGATCGCTGTCAGCGAAAGCACACCCGGCCCGATCATGGTAAACTTAGCAACCTATGTCGGGAGTAATCAGGCTGGCTTCTTAGGGGCTTTTGTCGCAACTCTGGCAGTTGTTTTGCCGTCTTTCCTAATTTTTCTATTGGTAACTGCTTTGCTGAAAACTGCTTTGAAGAATAAATATGTTCAAGCGGTTTTGCGTGGCTTGAAGCCCTGTGTTATTGGCATTGTGCTTGCAACCGGCATTTATATGGTACTGGGAAATTGTTTTGGTACAATCTCTGCAATCCAAGTAAATATGCAGGCAATCATTATTACTGCACTTTTGGTTGCTTCAATGTTTTGCT
>CACXHB010000136.1 GCA_902767315.1 uncultured Eubacteriales bacterium | reverse complement strand
CTGCGGCGGCAAGGGCTGCCGCATGTGCAAGGGCACCGGCTGGATCGAGGTGCTGGGCGCGGGCATGGTGAACCCCAAGGTGCTGGAAATGAACGGCATTGATTCCAAAAAGTATTCCGGATTTGCCTTCGGCATGGGTATCGAGCGGCTGGCGATTTTGAAATACAACATTCCCACCATGCGCATTATGTACGAAAACGACCTGCGGTTCTTGACGCAGTTCCGGTAAGGGAGGGGCAAAGAAATGAAAATTCCGATGAAATGGCTGCGGGAATACGTGGAAATTCCCATGGACGCCCCCAAATATGCCGACAAGATGATCTGGTCCGGCACCGCCGTGGAGGGCTGGGACAAAACCGGCGAGCAGTTTGACGGCGTAGTGGTGGGCAAGATCCTCTCCTGCGTGGATCATCCTAATTCCGACCATCTGCACATCTGCATGGTGGATGTGGGGGGAGAAGCGCCTTTGCAGATCGTCTGCGGCGCGCCCAACGCCCGGGAGGGCATTTATGTGGCGGCGGCCCTGGACGGCGCGCATCTGCCCGGGGGCAAGATCAAAAAGGGCAAGATTCGCGGCGAGGAATCCTGCGGCATGCTGTGCTCCGGCCCCGAACTGGGCGTACCGGCGGAACTGTATCCCCACATCGGCGACGAAGGCATTATGGAGCTTTCCGGCGAATTCAAGCCCGGCACCGACGTGAAGGAAGAGTTCGGCCTGGGCGACGACGTGATTGATTTCGAAATTCTGGCCAACCGGCCCGATTGCCTCAGCGTATGGGGCATTGCCCGGGAGACGGCGGCGGCCCTGAAGCAGTATTGCGTGATGCCCGAAATTTCCGTGGAGGAAAAGGGCGAGGGCAAATTTGACGACTACGCCAAGGTGGAAGTGCGGGACACGGAGACCTGCCCCCGTTACTGCGCCCGGGTGATTCGCAACGTGAAGATCGGCCCGTCCCCCAAATGGATGCGGGAATATCTCTACGGCGCGGGAGTGCGGCCCATCAACAACATCGTGGACATCACCAACTTCGTGATGCTGGAGACCGGCCATCCCATGCACGCCTTTGACCTTTCCAAGGTGCGGGAGCAGACCATCGTGGTGCGCCGGGCTTATCCCGGGGAGCATTTGACCACCCTGGACGGCAAGGAATACATTCTGGACGAGAGCATGCTGGTGATTGCCGACAAGGAGCACGCCACGGGTCTGGCGGGCATCATGGGCGGCGAGGAATCCGAAATCGTGAACGACACCGCCAGCGTACTGTTCGAATGCGCGGCCTTCGACCGCACCAACAACCGCCTGACTTCCCGCAAGCTGGGCATTCGCACGGAGGCTTCCGGCCGGTTCGAGAAGGGCGTATGCCCCGCCACCGCCATGGAAGCGCTGGATCGGGCCTGCATGCTGGTGAACATGCTGGAATGCGGCGAAGTGGTGCCCGGATGTTACGACAATTATCCCAATCCCGCGGAGCGCAAGCAGGTGGAGGGCAAGGTAAGCCGCATCTGCCGGCTTACCGGCGTGGACATTCCCGCGGAAACCATGGAAGAGATTCTGGAGCGGCTGAACATCGAAACCGAGATCTGCGGCGACGACATCACCTGCATCGCGCCGGAATATCGCGAGGACATTGAAACCGAGGCGGACATTGCCGAGGAAGTACTGCGGATGTACGGATACGAGCACATTCCTTCCACGCTGATGGACGCGGTGACCATGCCCGGCAAGCGCAGCGAGCAGATGGTCTTTACCGACCGGGTACGGGCCGCGGCCGTGGGCCAGGGATTCTTCGAGACGCTGGATTATTCCTTCATCAGTCCCAAGTGGCTTTCCAACCTGGGCCTGGAAGCGGACGACTGGCGGCTTTCTCCCGTGAAGCTGCGCAATCCCCTGGGCGAGGATACTTCCGTGATGCGCACCAGCCTGGCGCCCACCATGCTGGACGTGATGGCGGGCAACATCAACCGGGGCATCGCTTCGGGCAAGCTGTTTGAGATCAACTGCGTGTTCCGGCCCCGTCAGGCGGGCGAACTGCCTGCCCAGGAAAACCGGCTGTGCCTGGGTCTGTTCGGCGACGAAATGGACTTCTATTCCGTGAAGAACGCGGTGGTATGGATGCTGGCCACCTTCGGCGTGAAGGCGGAAATCGCCGCCGAGGGCGACGGATATTACCATCCCGGCCGGAAGGCCACCCTGCGCCTGGGCGAGAAGAAGATCGCGCAGTTTGGCGAGGTACATCCCGACGTGGCGGAGAAGTTCGGCATTGATACCCGGCGGGTCTACCTGGCGGAAATCGATCTGGACGCGGTGAAGGCGGCGGAGAAGCCCATTTACGGCATTCAGGAGCTGCCCAAGTTCCCGGCCGTGAGCCGCGACATCGCCGTAGTGGTGGACGAAAAGACCGGCAGCGGCACCATGCTGGAGGCCATTCGCAAAGCCGGCGGCAAGACGCTGGAGGACGTGAGCCTGTTCGACATTTACCGGGGCATCAAGCTGGGCGCGGACAAGAAGTCCGTGGCGTATTCCATCAGCTTCCGGGCGGCGGATCGCACCCTGACCGAACAGGAGATCAACAAATCCATGGAGAAGATTCTCAAGGCGCTGAAGGATGAATTCGGCGCGGAACTGCGGTAATCAACCAAACAAAAGAAGGAGCCGCCTCGTTGAGAGGACGGCTCCTTTAATATGGAAAAAACGGATCAGAAGCGGACTTCGCGGCGCTCCTTATCGGAGATGTAAGCCATTTCCATCAGCTGGGTCAGCACACGGGCTTCGGCGGTATCGAAGGCGATTTCCTTGCCATAGAGCACGCCGTCGATGAACTGGCGGATGGGATGGGGCAGTTCCTTGGGCAGCTTGGGGGTGACCCAGCCGCCTTCCACATACTTGGAGGTGAACTCGTTCTGGAACTTCACCTCGTCGTTTTCATACATGGCCACGCCCTTGGTGCCGTAGAGCTCCAGGCGGGTGGGGCACATGGGGGAAACCAGGCTGGTTTCGGCGATGGCGATGGCCTTGTTCTCGAATTCGATGGTGCACACGGCGTTATCGTCCACGGGAACGGGCATCAGGTTATTGAACATGGACTGAATGCGCACGGGATTGCCCAGCAGCCAATGAGCCAGGTACATGCCGTGAGCGCCCAGATCCATCATGGCGCCGCCGCCGGTGGTTTCCGGGTCATACCAGTAATCCGGCAGCCAGCCCGCCAGCGCGCCGTTGTGGCAATTGCGCACCCGCATGACGGTGATGTCGCCCAGCAGGCCGTCATCCACCAGCTGCTTGAGCACCAGGTTCCGGGGCATGCAGCGATGGGGATAGCAGATGGAGAACTTCACGCCGTTTTTCTCGATGGCGGCGATGATTTCGTCGGCTTCTTTGGTGGTGAGGGCCAGCACCTTTTCGGTGAAGATGTGCTTGCCGGCGTTGGCGGCCTTGATCATCACGTCGTGATGGGCGTTGGTGGGGGTGCAAACCAGGATGGCGTCTACGTCCTCCCGGCGAAGCAGCGCGTCGTAATCGGCTTCGAAATCTACGCCCAGTTCCTCGGCCCAGGCCTTGCCCCGGGCGGCGTCCTCATCCCAGACGCAGGTGATGCAGGCGTCCTTCTGCTGCTGCACGAATTTGGCGTAACCGGGGGCGTGCACGTGCCACTTGCTGATCATTGCAAAACGAAGCATGAAAAGTTCCTCCTATTCAACCGGCGCGGGCCGGTGATTAATCAAGTTTCCGAAAGACCGTCATGGTGCGGCAGGGGGCGTACACCCGGAAGCCCACGGAATGGGTGGAATCCCCGGGCGTTGTGAGATAGCGATAAGTTTCGTCCACCCGGCCCTGGCCGCCGAAGCGGGGATCGTCGGTGGAGAAAACCGCCTGATAGCTGCCCGGGCCCAGGGTATGACAGGGCAGGAAAAAATCCGGATAGGAATCCGTGGGATGCAGATTCACCAGATAGATCAGATCGCCCTTGGAATAGGCCAGCAGCTTTTTGGATTCGTCCGTCCAGAGATTCACCGGCGCGGGCTTGGCCAGAATGCGATACTGCCGGGAAAAGCGCAGCATGGCCCGGTCGAAATCCCGAAGCCACTGATACTTCAGAAAGCCGTTATCCTGCAGGGACCACTGGCGGCGGGCATATTGGAAGGACCAGCCGTTGCCCTCCCGGGGGAAATCGATCCATTCCGGATGGCCGAATTCATTGCCCATGAAGTTCAGATAGCCATCGCTGCCCAGAGAGAGGGTCAGAAGGCGGATGATCTTAATCAGCGCCATGGCCCGGTCGATGACGGGGGAATGGTAGGATTTATCCATGCCGGTGTACATTTCCGCATCGGCCATGCGGAAGATCAGGGTTTTATCGCCCACCATGGCCTGATCGTGGCTTTCGCTATAGCCGATGTTTTTCTCCCTGGGCCGGCGAGTGGTGAGCTCGTAATAGATATTGCCCAGATCCCAGGCCTCGTCCGGGGTATCCTTGGTCAGGCGAATCCACATATCCGGCACGCCCATGGCCAGCCGATAATCGAAGCCCAGGCCGCCGTCCCGCACGGGCAGGCACATGCCGGGCATGCCGGACATATCCTCGGCGATGGTGATGGCGAAGGGATTGACGGAATGCACCAGGTCGTTGGCCAGTTGCAGATAAGTTACGGCGGCGACGTTGGTGTTCAGGCTGAAATACTGGGAATAGTCCGTGAAGCTGACCCCCAGGCCGTGGTCTTTATAGAGCATGGAGGTAACGCCGTCGAAGCGGAAGCCGTCGAAATGGTATTCCTCCTGCCAGAATTTCAGGTTGGATAGCAGGAAATGCAGCACCTGATGCTTGGAATAATTGAACAGCTTGGTGCCCCAGGCGGGGTGATCGTCCTGTTCGAAGAACTGATCCTCGGTGCCGTCGAACAGGTTGATGCCGTCGGCGCTATTGGCGGCGGCGTGGGAATGCACCACGTCCAGAAGCACAAACAGGCCCATCTCGTGGGCTTTATTCACCAGATATTTCAGATCGTCCGGATTGCCGAACCAGCTGGCGGGGGCAAAGAAATTGGACACCTGATAGCCGAAGGAGGCGTAATAGGGGTGCTGCATCACGCCCATGAGCTGGATGGTGTTATAACCGGCGTCCAGGATGCGCTTGAGGGTGATGTCGGCAAATTCCCGATAGGTGCCGATACCGGGCTTTTCCTGGGCCATGCCCACGTGGGCTTCGTAGATATACAAAGAGGTGGGCTTACGGCGACCATAGCCGCCGTCGGTCCAGCGGAAGGGGCGCTTGGGCGACCACACCCGGCTGCAGAATTCGTTGGTGACCGGGTCCTGAATCACGCTGTGGGCGTAGAGGGGAATGCGGTCGAAGATTTTGCCCTGACGGGTAATCTGCACCTTATAGCGCTGGCCATGGCAGATGGCGTCGATGCCCTGGATATAAATTTCCCACACGCCGTTTTCCAGGCGGGTGAGGGGATGACTGGTGCGATTCCAGCCGTTGAAATCCCCAATGAGGTGCACCTGATCCGCGCCGGGAGCCCATTCCCGGTAAAGCCAGCCCTCGGTGGTGCGGGCCAGGCCGAAATAGATATAACCGTTGGCAAAGTCGTAAAGCTCCTTGCCCGGATCCAGCAGCGCCCGCCGAGTATCCAGCAAACGGCGCATGCGCAGTTCGATATCCGCGGCATAGGGTTTCAGGTAAGGATCTACGCTGAGAATTCGATATTTGGGGCGGGAAGACCTGCGTGTCGCCATGTGTCATCACCTCATGTTATATTATACACAGAATGTACGAAAATTTCAATTGCCAATCCTGTGGCATTGGGGTATAATGGCAGGGCGAGGTGATGCGAATGACGTATCTGAAGAAGCTGGCCAAGAATTTCGCGGCGTCTGCAAAGGGCATGAAATCCCCCCGGACGCTGACGGCCTGCGCCATGCTGCTGGCGCTGGGAGTGGTGCTGGATTATTTCTGTTCCTTTTATGCCACGCCCACGCTGAAGGTTTCCTTTACCTTTCTTCCCATCGGCATAACGGGTTATCTTTTCGGCCCGGTGCCGGCCATGCTTTCGGGAGGGCTTCTGGACGTAGTCATGTGGCTGGTGAAGCCCGCGGGAGCGTATTTCCCGGGATACACCCTTTCAGGCATCCTGGGCGGACTGATTTACGGCGTCTGCCTGTACGGCATTGCGGGCAAGCAGGTATATTACATGCCCGCCGTGGCCAAGGGACTGATTAACGTATTGGTGAACATCCTGCTGAACACCTGTTGGAGCATGATATTTACCGGAAAGGCTTATCTGGTACTGCTGTCCACCCGAGTGGTGAAAAATCTGGTGCTGCTGCCGGCGGAGGCGCTGCTTTTGATGGCGCTGATTCTGTTTTTGAAAAAGCATCCTTTATATAAAAAATAAAACGCGAATGGAGGAAAACACATGTCAAGTTACGTAACCCGCAAGACTCCCGGTGATACCGCATGGTTCCGCCACGATCGTTTCGGCATGTTCATCCACTTCGGCCTGTACGCCCTGCCGTCCCGGCACGAATGGGTGAAAAACCACGAGTGCACCCCGGAAGAGAAGTATCAGAAATACTTTGACCACTTCAATCCCGACCTGTTTGACGCGCGGGAATGGGCCCGGCAGGCCAAGGCCGCGGGCATGAAGTACGCGGTGTTGACCACCAAGCATCACGAGGGATTCTGCCTGTTTGACAGCCAGTATACTGATTACAAGAGCACCAATACCCCCTTTGGGCGGGACCTGGTGCGGGAATACGCGGACGCTTTCCGGGCCGAGGGGCTGAAGGTGGGCTTCTATTATTCACTGATCGACTGGCATCATCCGGATTTCCCCATCGATATGCTGCATCCCCGCAGGAACGACCCTGACGCATTTGAGCAGAACCAGGGCCGGGACATGCACAAGTATGCCGAATACATGCGCAATCAGGTGCGGGAGCTTCTGACCAATTACGGCAAGATCGACATTCTGTGGTTCGACTTCTCCTACAGCGGCAACAAGCCTGAGCCCGGCAAGGAATGGATGAAGGGCAAGGGCAAGGACGACTGGGAGGCGGAAGAGCTTATCGCCCTGGCCCGGAGCCTGCAGCCCGGCATTATCATTGACAACCGCACCGAGATGGAGCAGGATCTTTGGACGCCGGAGCAGTATCAGCCCCTGGAATGGATTCGGCACAAGGAAACCGGCGAGCTGGTGACCTGGGAAGCCTGCCAGACCTTCTCCGGCTCCTGGGGATATTACCGGGACGAAACCAGCTGGAAATCCCCTGAAATGCTGGTTCGCATGCTGGTGAACACCGTGGCCCTGGGCGGCAATCTGCTGATGAACGTGGGCCCCACTTCCCGGGGATATTTCGATTACCGGGCGGTGGACGCGCTGAAGGCATACGGCGAATGGATGAAGTACAACGGACGCTCCATTTACGGATGCACCATGGCGGAACCGGAGCTTTTGAAGACCCTGCCTGCCGACTGCCGTTACACCCAGTCCGAGGACGGCAAGCGGCTGTACATCCATCTGTTTGCCTATCCCTTCAAGCACCTGCAGATTCACGGGCTGGCGGGAAAGGTGGAATACGTCCAGTTCCTGCACGACGGCAGCGAGCTGCTCTACACCGAGAAGAAGGTCAACCACTTCTCCGAGGGCGCGACGCAGGCGGACGATCTGCTGGTGATCGAGCTGCCGGACGTGAAGCCCAACGTGCTGGTGCCGGTCATTGAGGTGTTCCTGAAGTAAGGCAAGGAGGGGCGGAAGATGCTGCGGATGAAGGAAAAAGGCATGCTGCGAAAGGAGATGCGGCGGCTGAAATCCACCCGCTGCGTCTTCCGCCCCGTTTCTGTAGAAGGATTTACGGGCACGGCAGGGCTGACGTGGATCGATCGGGTGGAACAGCCCTGGTTTGTGACCACGGCGGGAAAGCGGCTGTGCATCGCCCGGGAGGGGTATACCTGGCTGCAGCTGGCCCCGGAGGCGGGGGAATGGTGGCTGACGGTGATGTACGACCGGGATAAACAGCCGGTGCAATATTATTTTGATATTACCCTGAAAAACTTTATGGGGCCCGAGGGGGAAATGCGGTTTTTGGATCTGTTTCTGGACGTGGTGATCAACGCGGAGGACGGCTCCTGGGACGAACTGGACCGGGAAGAACTGGATCTGGCGCTGGAACAGGGAGCGATTGACCGTGCAACCCATGCGCTGGCTCTGGAGCGAGTCCGGAGGCTGGAGCGAACCATCGACGGCCAGGAGGCGGCATGGCGAGCGTTGTGCCGGCGGGTGCGGGAGACATTTCGTGAGGAGCAAAAGACGGATGGAGACGTTGGAGAAATACTTTGAGTTATTGAAGCAGGGCGGCGCAGACCTGGCCATGCGAATCGAGGCCCAAAGCGTAAAGACGGCCCCATGGACCGTTTATCGCTGTCAATACGGATGCAATCGTTACGGGCAAAGCCACTGCTGTCCGCCAAAAAACCTTCCTGGAAGGAAACCCGGGAGATGAAAAGCAAGGTTTGCAATCCCGACCAGTGCAATTTCCCGGGCAAGACGGTGCCGGCCATGGAGGCCTGCGGCATCGACGTATTCGCCACGGTGCGGGCAAACGGGCTGGAGATCCACACGCTGCGGGATCCGGGAGAGGTACAGAACCATTTCGGCCTTGTGCTGGTGGAATAGGGCGCAGGGAAACGACAAAAAAGCAACCGCAAAAACTGCGGCTGCTTTTTATTGCAACAAGAAGGATAGGAAAATTAGCCTTCGGTGGTCTCCTCGGGCTCCACGGTTTCTTCCGCTTCCGCGGTGGGCTCCGCTTCGGTATCGGCGGCGTCGGTGGCCTCGGCAGTGGGTTCGACGGCTTCTTCGGTAGCGTCGGCTTCCACAGTGGGTTCGGCGGTGACGGCGGCGGTGGTATCCGTGGTGGTCTTGGAACGGCTGTCCTTATTGCCGGTGACGATGGTAGCCACGATGGCCAGCACGATGAAGACGATGGCGCAGATCTTGGTCAGCTTGGCCAGCTTGCCTTCGTAGCTCTTGGCCTTGTTCTTTCCAAAGAAGGTTTCCGCGCCTCCACCGATCGCACCCAGACCCTCACGCTGGCCCTGCTGCATAAGCACGGTGATGATCAGGATAATGGAAACCAGGATCAGAATAATGTCGATGATGATGGATACAGCGCTCATGGAACATCCTCCTTAAGTATCAAACACATAGTGCTCAACTATTATAGCATGATTTTGCCTTCAAAGCAACCGGTTTTTTCCAAATTTGCGGCTTTTATTTTCGAGATTTTCTGTCGTTTTCCGGGCGGGGGAAGGAGCCGCGGCTATTGCGGATGGTCTGGTTTTCCTGACGCATGCGCTGATAGTAGGCCCGGCGACGCTGTTCGTAAATGCGCTTGCGGCGGCGGTTCCGGCGGCCCGTCCGCACGGCGATGAGGATGATGATCAAAACCAGAATCACCGCGGCGGCAATGAGCAGGTAAATGGTGCGGGTGTCTTCGAAGACCTTCAGGAAGGGAATTTTCTCGGTGAGGTAATCCCACATGGAGACTTCGAGGGGCGCGAGATTTACGCTGCGGGAGGCGATGAGGGCGCCGGTAATGGTTTCGCCCTCCTGGGTGACGGTGGAGAAGCCTGCCACGATGCTGCCGGCCTGAATGGGCTGACGCTGCTCCAGGCAGTTGAGGTAATCGGTGGTAAAGGTGACCTGGGTACTGTCGTTGAACTGCTGCTGGTAGGCGGCAAATTCGTCGGTGCCCTGAAGGGCCATGATGGTATAGCCGTCGTCGCTGGTCTGGGAAAGAATCAGATCCAGCCGGCCGGCCTGGGGATCGTCCTGGGCGGCGTTTTCCACGGTGACGTACTTCAGGCCTTCCCCGGACATTTCGAACAGGTCGGCAATGGTATACTGATCGTACCGGGTGAAGCAATACTGGAACATGCAATTGGTATCGAACCACTTGCGGCCTTCGTAATCAATGGTGGAGAACAGCGCCACGGTGATGACCACGCGGCCGTTGCGTTTGGCGGCGCCCACGAAGCACTGGCCGGCCTTGCGGGTAAAGCCGGTTTTGATGCCGATGCATTCCTGAACGTAATATTTGCTGGAGGGGTTGATCATATCCACGCGGGAGGTGATTTCGCGCTTGGAATGCACGTTGGTGGCCTTCATGATATAAGTGGGCGTGGAGACGATTTTCCGGAAGGTTTCGTATTTCATGGCCTCCCGGGAGATGAGGGAAAGATCCCGGGCGGAGGTATAATGGTCGTTTTCATGGTAACCGTGGGGGTTGGAAAAATGGGTATTGGTGCAGCCCAGATCCGCCGCCCGCTGGTTCATGGCGGCCACGAAGGCGTTGACAGAGCCGCTGCAGGTGATGGCGATGGCGATGGCGCCGTCGTTACCGGAACGCATCATGAAGCCGTAGAGCAGATCCTCGAAGGTGAGCACCTCCCCCGCGGAAATGGGAATGGTGGAGCTGTCCTTGGGGATGTCCACCGCCTCCTGGGGCACGGTGATTTCTGTTTCCAGAGGAATGCCGCTTTCCAGGGCCAGCAGCAGCGTCATGATTTTGGTGGTACTGGCGGGGAACATGCGCGCATCCGGATTCTTGGAAAAGAGCACCTCGCCGGTGTTATAATCGATGGCGATGGCGCTTTGCGCAAAAAGATGGCCCTCCTGAAGATCCGAGGGGTTATCCGCGGACCAATCCGTCGGCGTGACGGCCAGGGCGGGACAGAGGGAACTCAGGGCGATCAGAAGCGCAATTCCTATGATAAACGCGCGCAGGGTTCGGCGCATAAACAGCTACCTTCCTTTCAATGGACATGCATCTATTATACCATCAATGGGGGCGGTTTGTACAGGGAAGCGTAAAATTCTAACATTTACAGGGACGGCCTTGAAAAATGTTTCAACTACGTATATAATAAAGATGACAAAACGATGAACGATTGTTGCATCCTTTTACGGAATGGAGAAATAAAAATGCCGAAACGCATCCTTATCGTGGACGACGAGCCGTTGATTGTAAAGGGACTGAAATATTCGCTGGAGCAGGACGGATACGAAACCGAATCCGCCCAGGACGGCGAGGAAGCCGTAAGCAAATTTTTCGCGGGGCAGTATGATCTGGTACTGCTGGACGTGATGCTGCCCAAGCTGGACGGCATCGAGGTCTGCCAGCGGATTCGCGAAAAGAGCAATGTGCCCATTATCATGCTCACCGCCAAGGGCGACGACATGGACAAGATTCTGGGACTGGAATACGGCGCGGACGATTACATGACCAAGCCCTTCAACATTCTGGAGGTCAAGGCGCGGATGAAGACCATCTTCCGCCGCTCCGCCATGATGCAGAAGGAAAACGTACAGCGCATCGTCACCGTGCGGGACATGACGGTGAACCTGAACAACCGCAGCGTCACCGTGGGCGACCGGGAAGTAAACCTGACGGCCAAGGAATTCGACCTGCTGCAATTGTTCGTCACCAACCGGGGCAAGGTGTTTTCCCGGGAGGCGCTGCTGGAAACCATTTGGAAATACGATTATCTGGGCGATCTGCGGACGGTGGACGTGCACATCCGCCGACTGAGGGAGAAGATCGAAAAGATTCCCAGCCAGCCTGAATACATCTTCACCAAGTGGGGAGTGGGCTACTATTTCACTGACAAGGATTAAAAATTCCTTCCACTCCATTCGGTGGAAGATATTGATCGCCTACCTGCTGATCATCGCCGTGGCCTTTACTGTGGTGGCCGTGTCGCTGGTTCGGCTGGTGGGCGACTATCTGTTCAATCAGCAGATGAAGGACGACCAGCGAGTGGCGCAGAACATCGCCGCAGCGCTGGCCGATGATTTTTGCGCCCGGGACGCCCAGGCCGTCTACCGCGCCGCCGTTTCTTACGTGGAAGGGGAAGCGGCGCGGATACTGGTATTGGACAGGCAGGGCGTGGTGCAGGTGGACACCGACAGCAGCCTCAACGGCGCAAAATTTGAAAACCCCGAGGCGCAGGCGGTGCTGGGCGGTGAAGAACTGGCCGGGAATATTTACCGGGACAGGGGCGGCGCGCCCAAATGGCTCGACCGGCTGAACCTGATGCGGGCGGGAAACATGATGACGGGGGTGTACGCCGCCGCCATTCATCAGAGGGACCAGACCGAAGGCGCGGTGGTGTATATTTCTCAGGCCCAGGAGATTTACCGGGGACTGACGGCCATTCGGGGAAAGATCATTCTGTGGCTGGGACTGATTGCGGCGGTGGCGCTGGTGCTGAGCATGTTTGTATCCCGCACGGTGACCCGGCCCATTGCGGAGATCAGCCGGGGCATTTCCCGGATGGCGGCGGGAGACCTTTCCAGCCGGGTGAACATCCGGGGAAAGAGCGAATTTGCCCGGCTGGCGGTGGCGTTTAATTCCATGTCCGCCCGGCTGCAGCAATTGGACAACGCCCGAAGCCAGTTTGTATCCAACGCGTCTCACGAATTGAAAACGCCGCTGAGCACCATGAAGATTCTCATCGAGACGCTATTGTATCAACAGACCCCGGACCCCGCCATGGAGAAGGAATTTCTGGGGGATATTAACAAGGAAATCGACCGGCTGAACGGCATTGTTTCGGACCTGCTGACGCTGGTGAACATCGACAGCGGGGGCATGAAGCTGAAGCCGGAGCAGGTGCGGCTGGGCAGCCTGGTGCAGGAACAGGCCCGGCGGCTGATGCCCCTGGCCCGGGAAAACGGCATCGAGATGAACTGCACGGTAAAGGACGCATGTGAAACCACCGGCGACCCCGGAAAGCTGCAGCAGGTTTTCTACAACGTCATCGACAACGCCATTAAATATACGCCCCGGGGCGGCAGCGTGAACATCGAGGTGCTGCGGGCGGGGCGGCGGGCGGAGATTCGCGTCAGCGACACCGGCGTGGGCATTCCAGAAAAGGACCTGCCCCATATTTTCGAACGTTTTTATCGGGTGGACAAGGCGCGTTCCCGGGAAACCGGCGGCACGGGACTGGGGCTTTCCATTGTGAAGCAGATCGTGCTGCTGCATAACGGCACCATCGAGGCGACCAGCACCGTGGGCCAGGGGACTGTGTTTACCATCGAGCTGCCCATTGGATAGCGCAAGGAGCGAGGCCATGATACGGAAAATAACGGCGCTGATACTGGCGCTTATCCTGATAGCCGCCTTTCCGGCCGGGGCGGAGGCGGGACAGATGGGGGAATACGTAGGCGAATATGCCGCGGAAGCCACCCTGTGGTTCCGCAGAAGCGACGGCACGGAGCTGACGAGCGTGGACAGGACGCTGGTGGTGGCCGAGGGCAAGACCCCGGAGCGGTGCGCCCTGGAGGCGTTATTACATCCCACGGGGGAAGACTGGATTTCCCCGGCTCCCCAGGGAACGCAGCTGACCCGGCTGGAAAAATCCGGCGGCATTGTGACGGTGGATCTGGCCGTGGATTTGTCCTATCTGGAATCCCAGCAGGAACTGGCGCTGATGCGCACGGCGATCTGCAACACGCTGCTGAGTCTGGAAGGCGTGGACGCGGTGAACCTGATGCTGAATTCCCGGAAGGAGGCCGTCTGCGGCCTGCCGGACGGGGTGGCCACGGAAAAGGACGCGGGCGCAGCGGTGGAATGGGCCCGGTTTCAGGCGGACGCGGAGCGCTGCGGTCAGGAAGGCGGCGTATCTCAGCGCTGGGCGGTGTTGTATTTTCCTTCCCAGAACGGGCTATGGCTTTTGCCGGAATTGCGGGAAATTTCCATTTCCGAGGGTGATTCGGCCGCACGGCTGATGGAGGAAATCATCGCCGGGCCGGCCCGGGAGGAAACCAGCGCACGGCTTCTGACGGTTGGGGCGCTGGCGGCGGAACCGACGATTGAAATTACCCCGGCGGGCGAGCAGATTGTGCGAATCGCCCTGAACGCCTCGGTGCGGGACAGTCTGCTTTTGCAGGGAACGCCGGAATGGCTGTTGTCGGCGGCGATTTCCATGACCGTCTGTTCCTTTTTGCCGGAAGTGGACGGCGTGACCATTACGTTGGGAGAAGAGCCGGTATTTGGAGCCAACATCCGGGGTGCGAATCGGATTTTTGAGGACAACATCATTCGCCGGCAGGATTTCAACATGTATGTGGGCGGAATATGCCAGCTGCGACTGGACGACGGCGGCGGAAACCTGACGCCGGTGGAGCGGGTCACTTCGGCCGCCCGGGCGGAATCCCCCTGGCACGTATTGCAGCAGCTGATCGCCGGGCCCACTTCCGGAGAGAACGGAGTTTTTCAGGTGACGCCCGCCGGGGTGAGCACCCAGGATCTCTTGGGTGTGCGGGTGGAAAACGGCACGGCTACGGTGAATTTTTCGGCGAATTTCTACCGGCTGTGTCAGCCGCTGAACCCCCGGCAGGAGCGGACGCTGGTTTACGCCATTGTGAACACGTTATGCCAACTGCCGCCGGTGAAGGCGGTATGCATCCGCATCGAAGGCGCGGAGGTAGAGACCCTGGCGGGAGAGATTTCCCTGACGGGAGAGCTGTTGCCCAGCCCGGGCATGAACGCCTTTTAAAAAAGGCAAAAGGAATCCCCTCTGAATCGAAGTGATTCGGAGGGGATTTTTGTACTTAGCGCAGGTTTTCCATTTCCTGAATGCGGGCGGCCAGCTTTTCCAGCAGTTGTTTGTTGGTTTCCAGCTTGGTCTTTTCCTGCTCCACCAGATTGGCGGGGGCCTTGGACAGGAAGCCAGGGTTGCTCAGCTTGCCGCTGGCCCGGGCGATTTCGCCTTCCAGGGACTTCTTATCCTTTTCCAGACGCTTGAGTTCCTTTTCTACGTCCACCAGTTCACCCAGGGGCATGAACAGCTCGCAGGCTTCGGTGACGGCGGAGGCGGACTTCTCCGGATTGGGAGAAGAAGGATCCAGAATGGTCAGGGAGCTGGCGAAGGCCAGGCGGGTGAAATAGCCTTCCGCGGTGGAGAGGGCGTCCTTCCAGCCCTCATGGGGCTTGAGGATCAGGCTGGCCCGGCGGCCGGGAGCCACGTTCATCTCCGCGCGCATATTGCGGATGGTGCGCACGATTTCCATAATGCCTTCCATGCGGGCGGCCTCGGCGGGGAAATCGTATTCGGGGCGGATTTCAGGCCACTGGGCGGAAATCAGCATGCCGTCCACGCCGGGCAGGTAGCCGTAGATTTCCTCAGTGATGAAGGGCATGTAGGGGTGCAGCAGCTTCAGAATGCCGATGAGCACGTAATACAGCACTTCCTGAGTGGTCTTTTTCCGCACGGGATCGTCGCCGTAGAGGCCCTGCTTGGCGATTTCGATATACCAATCGCAGAAGGTGGACCAGGCGAAATCGTAGATGCGGGTGGCGGCGTAGCCCAGGTCGAAGGCCTCCAGGTTTTCGGTGATGTCTTTGGCGGCGCTCTGGAACTGGGTGAGAATCCACTGATCGGCCAGCGTCAGATGCTCGGTGGGAATGCCTTCGGGAGTGAAGCCCTGGAGGTTCATCAGCACAAAGCGGGCGGCGTTCCAGATCTTATTGGCGAAATTCCGGTAGGATTCCACCTTTTCCTCGGAAAGGCGAATATCGCTGCCCGGGGAGACGTTGATGGACAGAGAGAAGCGCAGTGCGTCGGCGCCGTATTTATTGATGATCTCGATGGGATCGATGCCGTTGCCCAGGGACTTGGACATCTTGCGGCCCTGAGCGTCCCGCACCAGACCGTGGAACAGCGCCGTATGGAAGGGCAGCTTGCCGGTCTGCTCGATGCCGGAGAACACCATTCTGGCCAGCCAGAAGAAGATGATGTCATAGCCGCAGCTGAGGACGGAATTGGGATAGAAGTACTTGAAATCCTCGGTTTCATCGGGCCAGCCCAGGGTGGAGAAGGGCCACAGGGCGGAGGAGAACCAGGTATCCAGCACGTCTTCGTCCTGCCGGAGGGGCGCGCCGCACTTGGGGCAGGTGGTCAGATCTTCCCGGGAGACGAACATTTCGCCGCAGGTATCGCAATAGAAGGCGGGAATCCGGTGGCCCCACCACAGCTGACGGGAAATGCACCAGTCGCGGATATTTTCCATCCAGTTCAGGTACGTTTTACGGAAGCGATCCGGCACGAACTGCAATTGGCCGTTCCTGGCCACTTCAATGGCGGGTTCGGCCAAGGGCTTCATGGAAACGAACCACTGATCGGACAGGTAGGGCTCCACCACGGTATCGTGATGGCGATAGCAGGTGCCCACGTTATGGGTATAGGGTTCCACCTTTACCAGATAGCCTTCGTCCTCCAGCTCCTTGACCACGGCCTTGCGGCATTCCATGGTGGTCATGCCCTGGAAGCGGCCGGCGTTTTCGTTCATGTGGCCGTCTTCGGTGAGCACGCAGATGACGTCCAGATTGTGGCGCAGGGCCACTTCATAGTCGTTGGGGTCGTGGGCGGGGGTCATCTTCACCGCGCCGGTGCCGAATTCCATTTCGGCGTAATCGTCGGCCACGATGGGAATCTGCTTATTCATGATGGGCAGAAGCACGGTTTTGCCCACCAGATCGGTATAGCGTTCGTCCTTGGGATTGACGCAGACAGCGGTATCGCCCAGCATGGTTTCCGGGCGGGTAGTGGCTACCACAATGTCGCGGCCGTCGGGGCCGGGATAACGAATGTGCCACAGGAAGGACTGCTGCTCCACGTATTCCACTTCCGCGTCGGAAAGGGCGCTCTGGCAGGCGGGGCACCAGTTGATCATACGCTTGCCGCGATAGATGAGGCCCTTTTCATACAGGCGCACGAAGGTTTCCCGCACGGCCCGGGAGAGGCCCTCGTCCATGGTGAAGCGCTCCCGGCTCCAATCGCAGGAAACGCCCAGCTTGCGCAGCTGGCGCACGATGCGTCCGCCGTATTCCTTTTTCCATTCCCAGGTACGCTCCAGGAACTTCTCGCGGCCGATGTCGTACTTGGTGAGGCCTTCCTTAGCCAGGGATTCCACCACCTTCACCTCGGTGGCGATGGCTGCGTGGTCCGTGCCGGGCACCCACAGAGTGGGGTCGCCCTTCATACGATGATAGCGGATGAGCACGTCCTGGGGCATTTCGTCCAGGGCGTGGCCGATGTGCAACTGGCCGGTGATGTTCGGCGGGGGCATGACGATGGTGAAGGGTTTCTTCGCCGGGTCGATGACGGGCTTGAAGGCCCCGGAGGATTCCCATTTCTCATAGATGCGGTCTTCGATCTGAGAAGGGGAATACACTTTTTCCATGTTGAATTCCTGGTTCTCCATGCTGTACCTCCTAATAGATTGCGATGATAAAGCCTATGATGGCAAGAACAAGGCCGGAAATCTGGAACGCCGCCCGGGCGACGGGCTGTTTTTCCTCAGGGAAGCGGCGGGAAACGGCCTTCGACCCAAAGGACAGCGCAGCGCCCACCAGCAGGACCGCAAGGCCCGCCGGACGCACCCGGGAAAGGGCGGGCGAGGAGGAGAAAAGGGACGAAATCCACGCGGTCATGGGGGAAACACCTCCTGAGAAAAATAAAAAAGCGGCATTCCCACGCAAAGGGCGGGAAAACCGCGGTACCACCTTATTCACTCCAGAAAAAAGGAGCCTTTCTGCGCGATAAGGGGCGCAACGCCGGCGAACTACTCCGTTCCTTCGCCCGTCTCAGAAGCGACCTTCTCCGCCCTTCCAATACGGACGACCTTTCAGCCGGCGAGCCGTCCTCTCTGAGAAGGAATGACAGATACTCCTCTTCCTCATTGACTGAAATTCATTATATCAGCTTTTCCCGGAGAAATCAACCGGGAATTGCGTTAATTCCGGAAGGGAAATCCGCCGAAATTTCCGTCAGAACACGTTTCTGGGGTCATTGCTTTTGCGGCGCTTGCCGTCGTCTTCCAGAAATTCGATTTCCAGCCGGTCGAAGGGCACTTCCTCCACGAAATTATCCGGGCCGAAGGAGGTCAGGCGGAACTGTTCGAATTCCCGCTGCTGCTTGCCCAGCCAGATGGGATTGGGAACGTCGAATTCCTTGCACAATTCCTGCAGGGCTTCCGGCGCCTGAGAAAAGACGCAGGGGCAGGTGGCCTGACGATGAATTTTGTGCTTTACGATGATCTTTGCCCAGAGACGCGCCATGGACTTCACCTCATTTTAATTCTTGCAAGCAGTATAACACGGGATTGTTATAAATGGTGGGCCGGATGACGGGATAAATCCCCGGCGGAAGGGAAAAACTTTGGCTATATGGCACGAAGGGGGCGGAAAAATATGACGGAGGAAATGGCCCGGCTCCGGCGGGAGGCGGTTTCGGGAAAGATGGAAAAGGACCGCGCCGCGCTGGAAACGCTGTTTCACTTTCCGGAAAATCAGGATATACAATTGCGGGAGATCCAGTGCCAGGGAAGCCGGGTCTGCGCGGTGTTTATGGACGGCATGGTGCGCTCTTCCCAGGTGGACGACTTTATCGTGCGGGCCGTGCAGCGCGCCGGGGCGCCCATGCCGGAGGAAGGCCGCGGGAAATACCTGATTACCCAGGTGCTGAACGTGGCCCAGGCCCAGGCGGAGGCGGAATTGGGCAAGATCTGCGACGGGGTGCTGGGGGGCATGACGGCGGTGTTGGCGGAGGGCGCGGACACGGCGGTTTTGTTGGACACCCGGGGATTTGAAAAGCGCGGGGTGGAAAAGGCGGGGAACGAAAGCGTGGTGCTGGGGGCGCAGGAGGGCTTTACCGAGAGCATTCGCACGAATCTGACCCTTTTGCGCAGGTATTATCAGAGCGCGGATCTGGTGACGGAGATGCTTTCGGTGGGAACGGAAGCGCCGCTGAAGGTGGCGGTGGTTTCCGTGGAAGGGATCACCAACCCACGGGCGCTGGAGATATTGCGAAAGCGATTGAGAAAAATTCGCTGCGGGGCGGTACACGGCATTGGCCAATTGCAGCAGTTGATCGAGGATTCCCCCTGGGCGCTGGTGCCGCAGATGCTGATGACCGAGCGGCCGGATCGGGCGGCGGCGGCCCTGAGCGACGGACAGTTTGTGGTAGTGGCGGACTGTTCCCCCTACGCGCTGATTGCGCCATGCAGCTTTTTCAGCCTTTTGCAGGCTTCGGACGACGCGTTTTCCCGGTGGCAATACGGCAGCTACATGCGGGTGGTGCGGTTTCTGGGGATGCTGATTTCGCTGTTGCTGCCGGGGCTATATCTGGCGCTGACGGAATATCACACGTTTCTGATTCCGGTATCGCTATTGACCACCATTGCGGAGACGCGGGCCAACGTGCCGTTTCCGGTGTATTTCGAAATGCTGCTGATGGAGTTATCGTTTTTTATGATTAACGAGGCGAATCTGCGCATTCCGGGGCAGATCGGCACCTCCGTCGGCATCATCGGCGCGCTGGTGCTGGGGCAGACGGCGGCGGAGGCTTCCATCATCAGCCCGATACTGATTATCATTATCGCCATCAGCGGGCTGGGGTGTTACTGCATGCCAGGCCACAGCTTTACCATTATGCTGATTCTTTATCGGCTGGGCATCGAGGCGCTGTGTTTGGCCCTGGGGCTATACGGGCTATGTCTGGCCGTGGCGCTGATCGTCTGTCAGGTTTGCTCCCTGCAGTCCTTCGGGTGGGATTTCATGACGCCGCTGGCTCCGCATCGGCCCCACAATCCCGACTTGATTGTGCGGTTGCCGGCCTTTTTGCAGCGGAAAAAAGTCTACGCCAGGCAGGGGGAAAAGACATGATTCTTTCCATTCGCGGCTGCGAGGCGCGGCCCCTTTCTGCCGCCATGGTGGCCGCCCGGGCGTTTATCGGGGTTTCGGTGGTGACACTGGAATATTTCAATACCGGGTGGATTTGCATTCTGGGCGGGTTTGTGCTGGCGCTTCCTCTGGCGCTGATGATCGATCTGCCGGGCAAGGGGCGGTTCATGGCGGGAACACGGCTCAGGAAGCCGGCGTGGGCGCTGGTTTTTGCGCTGGCGATTTACGAATGCACGGTGCTGACGCGGCTGATACTGAAATCCACGCTATATTGCGGGCTGGATCAATTGCAGCCTCTGGGCACGACGCTGGTGACGTTGGCCTTCTGCGGGCTGATGGCGGTGAAAAACGGCCGGGGGCTGGGCAACGGGGCGCGGATCTGGGGCATTGTGTTTCTGGTGCTGTTTTCATTGGTGGTGCTCTCTCAGGTGGAAAATTTCCAATTTTACTGGCTGTTTCCCATCCTGGGGCCGGGGGTACGGTCGCTGGCGCGAGGGTGTCTTGAGACGGCGGGAGCGCTGGCGGGGGCCATGACGCCGCTGCTTTTTCGGGAGGACGAAACCGGGGGAAAGCACTGCGCCCTGCGGAGTCTGAGCGCGGGCTGCGCCGTGGCTACGGCGTTATGCCTTTACGAGGCGCTGATGTCGCCCTCCCTGGCCATGGGGTCGGCAAGCCAGATCAGCGTGCTGGATGCGCTGCTGGCCAACGGCCGGGCTTCTCTGGCGCTGATGCTGCCCATAGTGGTTTTATGGTTTACGGGGGTGTTTGCCACGCTGAACGGCTACGGATTTACCGGGGCTGCGGCACTGCAGGGCATGACGGGGCTGGACGGGCGCGTCTGCGTATGGGGCGCAATGGGGCTGATACTGATTTTGACGCTGACAGAGATTTCCAGCCGGAAATGGTTTCATATTGTGGAAATGGGGGAATATCTGCTGGCGATCTGCGCGACAGTGCTTTTGCGCATTGGGAAAAGGAGGGCGAGCCCATGAAGCGGGCGGCGGCGCTGGCAATGGCGCTGGTTTTTACGGCGGCGCTGACGGGCTGTTCGGAAGTCGGCTATCTGGAGCACCAGGCCTACGCCATTATCATCGGCATCGACCGGGAGGCGGAGGAAACGGTGCTGACGGTGAAATTTCCCCAGATGACCGGCGCGTCCGGGGAGAAATCCGGATCGGACAGCTACGTCACCACCGAAAGCCGGGGGATCAATTTCCGGCAGGCCATGGAGACGCTGAAGCTGGGGATTCCAAGGAAGCTGAATCTTTCGGCGACAGTGCTGATCGTGGTTTCCCGGAAGATCGCCGAAAGCGGAGAGATTCGGGAAATTACCCAATTTCTGATTTCGGACCATCGGCTGTACAGCGCGGCGTATTTCGCCGTGTGTCAGGGGGACGCCCGCTCCTTTGTGGAGGCGCAGGAGCCTTCCACCGGAATGCGGCTTTCCGAAGGACTGAAGGCCATGGTGAAAAACGGCGAAAATCAGGGGATCATTCCCCAGAGCCGGCTGGCGGACGTATATTATTTGATGAATTCCGTTTATTCGGACCCGCTGGTGATGCTATGCGCCCTGAAGGACGAGGAGGGAACCGTGCGGGAGCCGGGGGACAATCTGCCCAGGGACGTGCCGGTTTCCTACACGGGAGACAACCAATACACCGGCGCGTGCGCGTTAAAGGACGGCAAGGCGGCGATATACCTTACGGGGCTGGAGACCATTTACGCCAATTTATTACTGGGGAACGCGTCGGAATTCACCTGCGCCATGGGGGAACGGGCGGCTTACGTGACCCTGCGGCGGAAGCCGAAAATTCGCGTGCGCCGGGAAAAAGACGGGGCGAAGGTGGAAATCGAGATGCGGTTTACCGGATACGACGTGGCGGGGGAGCTTTCCGCCTATGAGCTGGCGGAGCATCTGCGGGGCAGGATGCTGGAACTGATCGGGCGCTGTCAGGCGGCGGGGGTGGAGCCGTTGGGATTTGCAGATCAGGCAGCCAAGGGAAGCGCCACCGTGGAGGATTGGAAAAAATTTAACTGGGCGGAGCAGTTTCCCCGGGCGGAGATCGATTTGCAGGTCACGGTGACCAAGACGGCTTTCTGAGGAAATGCCCGGGGCGGGCTTGACAGCGAGGGCCCGGGCGTGCATAATGAGAAAAGAAAATGCAATTTATTACGAAAGAACGGATGCGGATGTATTCCATTATTGCAAATCCCCTCTCCGGGGGTGGGCTGGCTTCCCAGAAGCTGCCGGAATTGGAAAAGCTTTTGCGGGAAAAAGGCATCGCGTACCGCATGGATATTACCCGGAAGGCGGGAGAAGCCCGGGCGCTGGCCCGGAAAGCCGCGGAGGACGGACTGGAGGGGGTCATCGCCATGGGCGGCGACGGCACCTTTTACGAAGTGGCCAACGGACTGGGGGAAAGCGGGCTGGAGCTGATTTTCGCGCCCTGCGGCACGGGCAACGACTTCATGCGGATGTTCCATCTGCCGGCGGATACGGTAGAGGCCGTGAAAAAACAGATGGAGAGCCCGGTGCGGATGCTGGATTTATGCAAATGCAACGACGGATATTACCTGAACATCGCCGGAACGGGTTTCGACGTGGAGGTACTGATTCAGGCGGAACGGTTCAAGGCCAAATATTCCGGGCTGGGGGCCTATCTGCGGGGGGCTTATTACGCCATACGCCATTTAAAACCCCTGAAGGCCCAGGTGACCATTGACGGCGGCGTGGAACAGGAGCGGGAATGCACCATCCTGTCCGTGGGAAACGGCCGGTATCTGGGGGGTGGCATGAAGGCCGTGCCCGGAGCGGTGGTGGACGACGGACTGCTGGACGTGGTGATGTGCCGACCGGTGAGCAAAATTTCGCTGATCTGGCTATTGCTGCTGTTTGTGCGGGGGCGGCACGTGAAGTATCCCTCCCTGACCCAGACCCTGCGATGCCGGAAGATTCGGGTGGTGAGCCCGGGGATGACCATCGAGGCGGACGGGGAGATGTTCCCCTGCGACGAGGCGGTGTTCGAAGTTCTGCCGGGAGGGCTGCGCACCCGGCTGCCGAAATAAGCATCAGACGGAAACAGAGGGCCTCTCCCGGCGAAAGGGCTGGGAGAGGCGAAAATTTTTATTTGCCGAAAAGCTGCACCCAATAGAGCACGCCGTTCAGCCGATAGGCGCACACGCCGATGGAGCCGAAGGAGGAACGAAGGATGTTCTCCCGGTGGCCCTGGCTGGAAAGCCACGCGGCCATGACCTTATCGGGGGTGGACTGGCCCTTGGCGATATTTTCGCCATAAGCCTTCTGCGAAACGGTGGACCAGGAGGAGCCGTCCGGGCGGGTATGGCTGAAGGTCTGGGTGATTTCCCGGGCCCGGAGGCAGGCGGCGGAGGTGAGATCCGCATCTACCTGCAGGGCGGAAAGGCCGTACCTGGCCCGCTCGGCGTTGACCTGGGCTACCACCTGGGCGGCGTAATCTCCGTCAGATTCCCCGGCGGGCTTCGCGGTGGCGGCCGGCGCGGGGGTTGCCGTGGGGGCTGTCGTGGGCGCTGCTGTGGGTTTCACGGCAGGCTCCGCGGTGGGTTCCGCAGTGGGAGCCGACGTGGGTTCGACCGTGGGTTCGGCGGTGGGTTCAATCGTGGGTTCCGCCGAGGGAGCGCACGTTTCGGGAGTGCATCTGGGGGCGCAGTTTCCGCCGAACCAGAACTGATAATGCACGCCCTCCAGGGGATTTTTCGCTTCGCCGCACTGGGCCGAGGCACCCATGGCAAAAAGGGCCATGACAGCAATTACCGCATATATCATAATCTTCTTGATTCTCATAATTTCACCTGCTTTGATAAAAATTAGAAACATGTTTCGATTGCATTTTAATGGATTGTCATACATATGTCAATATTATTTGCGGAATTACCAGATATTCCCTGCGGGAATATGGAACTTTTTCGTGCGCACAATAAACACAGGAGTGTGATGAAAAGATGCGGAAATTCCTGAGATTTGCGGCGATGTGTCTGGCGATGGTACTGGCCCTTGGCGGGTGCATGCGGGCGGAGGACACGGCGGAAAAAAGCGCCGAGGCCACCGGCGAAGTAGCGGTTCCGGAGGAGGTGGATCAGCAGGACGGGCTGCCCATGCTGCGGGTTTATTTGATGGAAGAAGAGAAAGTGGAGCGCATGGACATTGAGACCTATCTCATGGGCGTGGTGGCCGGAGAAATGAAAAACGACTGGCCGCTGGAGGCCCTGAAGGCTCAGGCCATACTGGCCCGCACCTTTACGCTGAAATTTCTGGAGACGAAAAAATCCGGGTACGAAGGGGCGGACATTTCTACGGACGTAACCGAGGCCCAGGCCTACAACGCCCAGATGATCAACGAAAACGTCCGCCGGGCGGTGGAGGAGACCCGGGGCGTGGTGATGGCCTACGGCGATACGCTGCCGCAGGCGTGGTTCCACGCCCATTCCGGAGGCAAAACGGAGGTGCCCTCGGTGGCGCTGGAATACAAGGAGGATCCGGAATATCTGAAGAGCGTTGCTTCCCAGGAATCCGACAAGGCGCCGGAATCCGCGGCCCACTGGACGGCGGAATTCACGGCGGAGGAAGTGGGCCGGGCCTGCGCCGCCTGCGGCGTGGAGACGGGAGACTGCCGGGAGATCGAAATCGGCGAAAAGGGGGAATCCGGCCGGGCGAAGAACCTGATTATCAACGGCAAAAGCGTTTCCGCGCCGTCTTTTCGGATACAGATTGGCCCGGAGAAGCTGCGCAGCACGCTGATCGAGGAGGTTCGAGCGGAAAACGGGAAGGTGATTTTTACCGGACGGGGATTTGGACACGGCGTGGGGCTTTCCCAATGGGGCGCGTATCAATTGGCGGAAAGCGGGGCTACGGCCCAGAGCATTATTTCCAAGTATTACCAGGGGATCAAGTTTGTGGGCTTGTGGGAATAAGCGCGTTTATGCTATAATTGGGGAAAAGGCACCCGAAATCACGGAGGATTTTGAATGAAACCAAGGCTTCTTGCGGCGATTTTGCTGGCGGGGCTGCTGCTGACGGGCTGCTCCATTCAGGTGCAGCCCGTAGAAAATCCCCGGCAGATTTACGCCGGATTTTATCCCGTATACGCCCTGACCGCGCCTTTACTGGAAAATGCGGAGAAATTGCAATTGAAATGCCTGACCCAGCCCCAGGACGGATGTTTGCGGGATTACGCCCTTTCGGACTGGGATTTATCGGTGGTGGCCTACGACGCGGACGCGGTAGTGCTGGCGGGGCGCGGGCTGGAGAGCTTCGAAAGCAGCCTGTACGCCCTGGGCGAGGACGGCCCGGCGGTGATTACCGCCATGACCGGGGCGGTGCTTTACAACCAGGGAAAGACCGGCGGCGAGGAAACCAGCCATTTTGAAACGGAGAATCCCTATTACTACCTGTCCATTCCCGGGGCGATTGTCATGACGGAGCAGATTTGTCAGGGACTGGCGGAACTGTATCCGGATCAGGGAAAAATCATTACCGAAAACGGGGAAACGGCCCGGGCGAAGCTGGAGAATCTGCGGGCGGAATGCCTGGAAATTGCAGGCGGATGCGCGGGGAAAAAAGTGGCGATATTAAACGAAGCGGCCATTTATCCGGCGCTGGATTACGGGCTGCAGGCGGTTTATCAATTCGACCGGGAAAGCACCACCACCGTTTACGGGGAAAGTATGGAAAAACTGGTGGAGGAAATTCGAAGCAGCGGCGCTCAGGCGGTGTTGATAGAAGACAGCGCACCCACGGAGCTGACCGAGGCGCTGGAGGAAGCGGGATTTCCTGTGGTAAAATTAAATCTGATGACCGCCTACGCCCAGGACGCAGGGGCGGAGGGCTATTATGAAGCCCAGAGGAGCAACGCCCGGGCTATTGCAGGGGCGCTGGGCGGGGAGGAAAGCAATTGAACGAGAAAAAGCATGTGATTATCTACACCGACGGGGCCTGTTCCGGAAATCCGGGGCCCGGCGGTTGGGGCGCGATTCTGCAATATGGGGAGCACCGGCTGGAGATGTCCGGATTCGAGGGGCACACCACCAACAACCGTATGGAACTGACGGGGCCCATCTGTGCCCTGAAAAAGCTGAACACCCCCTGCCGGGTGGAGCTTTATTCCGACAGCGCGTATCTGATTAACGCGTTCAACAAGGGATGGCTGGCTTCCTGGCAGAAACACAACTGGCTGAAAAGCGACAAAAAAAGCGTGGAGAATCAGGAGCTATGGAAAGAGCTGCTGGCGTTGTGCGCCGTACATAGCGTTACGTGGATCAAGGTGCGGGGACATGCGGACAACCCCATGAACAACCGATGCGACGAGCTGGCCCGGGGGGCCATCAAGGCCGGGCGGGAAAAATAAGGCCGGGCGACCTTTCGGAGGCCCGGCAGAGCGGCGTTAATTCAGTTCGATTCGCCGGGGAACGCGGCGCACATCCTCCCGCTTGGGCAGGGTCAGCAGCACCACGCCGTCCCGGTAATCGGCGGTGACGCGGTCTTCCTCCACGTTTTCCAGGGTGAAGGAGCGGCTGATTCGGCCGCTGCGGCGTTCGTTCATGAGATAATCCTGCTTTTCCCCGGCGGATTCCCGGTTCCACTGGGCGGAAATGGTGAGCAGGCCGTCGTCGACATCGATTTTGATGTCCTTGCGATCCAGCCCGGGAAGCTCCGCTTCCATCAGGTAATGATCGCCTTCGTCCCGCACGTCCACCCGAAAGGGCGCGGCGGAATCCCCGTTCCAGAACCAGGGACGGAAAAAGTCTTCGTCAAAAACGGACAGGCCGGAGGCACCGTGGGGCCGCCGGGCAATGGGATGATTCATGCTGATCTCCTCCGATATGATTTGATTGCGGCTGGGCCGCTTTGTTAATTTGCGCAGAGAAACGGGCAAAAATGCACAGACGGGAGCGTGTAAAAATTGACTTTGAGGCTATATTATGAGAATCCTTATCTGAAGGAATTTGAAGGGAAAGTGTTGGAATGCAGGCGGGCGGGTGCGGAATGGGAGGTTCGGCTGGACCGGTCCGCCTTTTATCCCACTTCCGGCGGCCAGCCCTTTGACACGGGCGTGCTGGGTGAAAGCCGGGTGCTGGACGTATTCGTGGACAAAAGCGGCGAGGTATGGCACCGGGTGGACGCGGAGTTATCCGAAGGAGAAACGGTAACGGGGAAAATCGACTGGGAGCGGCGGTTTGACCACATGCAGCAGCACGCCGGAGAGCACATGCTGGCCAACGCGGCCTGGCGGCTGCTGGGGGGACACACCATCGGGCTTCATCTGGGCAAGGAAGAGGTTTCCATCGACATGGACTTGCCCGAGGGACGCACGCACATTACGCCGGAGGAGCTTCACGCCCTGGAGGACGACGTGAACCAGCGCATCCAGAGGGACGTGCCCATTCGGCAATGGTTCCCCACGGAAGAGGAGCTTAAGGCATTGCCCCTGCGGAAGGCCCCCACGGTGACGGAACATGTGCGGGTGGTGCAGATCGGCACGGAGGAATACTGCGCCTGCGGCGGCACCCATCCCTCCAGCGCCGGGCAGATCGGCCTGGTGAAGATATTGGAGGCGCGGCCCAGCAAGGGAAAGCTGCGACTGATTTTCGTCTGCGGCAGGCGGGCCTGTGTGCTTTTGCGGAAAGAGCACGAGCTGTTGCACGAAGCCAGTGAGAAATTATCGACTTCGGTCGAAAATTTGCCGACGATGGTCGGTAATATCCAGGCAGAGCTGCGGGAAGTCACCCGTCAGCGGAACGAGGCCCGGACGGAAATGCTGCTTCAGGGGGCGGAGGCGATGTATGAAAACGCGCCCCTGCGGGAGGACGGAATCCGGGTGATCTGCCGACAGATTTCGGGAGACATGGACGGCGCACGGGCCCTGGCGGCGGATCTCACCGGCCGGGGATATGCCGTGGCGGCGCTGGCGGCGGGAGACGGCCCGCGGCTGCAATATGTGGTGAGCCGCAGCCCGGAAGCGGGCGTGGATTGCGGCAAGACCCTTTCCCAGGCGGCTCGGGCCACCGGCGGCAAGGGCGGCGGCAGAAGCGACTTTGCTCAGGGCGCGGGGCCGGCGGAAATGCTGGAGGCACTGAAGGAAGCGATTCTGAAGGGGTAAATTACCGGAATAACGCATACACAATAAAAACGCAAGTGTGCCGTTAACAATTCTCGTGTAGCATAATTTGTAAACAAACAATTTGGAGGCTTACATATGCACTTATTCAGGCGTCTTTTCGGGGTAGAGTACATGCTGCCCGCGGGTTACGATGCGGCGACATGCGAATTACCCACCAGCAGCGCCATGTACCGGGAATTTATCCGGCTGGCCATTCCGTCCGTGTGTGAAATGGTGCTGATCAGCCTGATCAACATGATGGACACCATCATGGTCAGCGGCCTGGGCACCGACGCGGTGGCGGCGGTAGGTCTGGTGGATCAGCCCCGAATGCTGATGCTGTGCTTTTTCTTCGCGCTGAACGTGGGCATTACCGCGGTGGTGGCCCGGCGAAAGGGCGAAGGACGCAAGGAAGAGGCCAACCAGGTGGTGCGGAACATGATCCTCATCATCCTGGGGCTTTCCTTTGTGCTGATGGCGCTGGCGCTGCCCTTTGCGGATCCGCTGATGCGCTTTGCGGGAGCGGAGAAGGGACGCACCCTGGAGGACGCTACGAAATATTTCCTCATCGTGGGCGCGGCGCTGCCGGCCAACGCCCTGTCCATGGGCATTTGCGCCGCCCAGCGGGGCATTGGCAACACCAAGCTGACCATGTATGTAAACATCACCTCCAACATGGTAAACATCTGCTTCAACTATCTTTTGATTAACGGCATCGGCCCGTTCCCCCGGCTGGGTGTAGTCGGCGCGGCCATTGCCACGGCCATGGGCATGGTGGTAGGCCTGATCCTGTGTCTGGTTTCCCTGTTCCGGGGCAAGGCCCACGATTCCTTTTTGCAGATTTCCCTGAAGGACGACTGGCGCATTAAGAAACGCTCCGTGATGGACGTATTGAAGGTCAGCTCCTCCGCCATGCTGGAGCAGATCGCCATGCGCATCGGCTTTTTCTCCTATGCCAAGATCGTGGCGGAGCTGGGCACGGACGCCTTCGCTGCCCATCAGATCGCCATGAAATTTTTGAACCTGTCCTTCTGCTTCGCCGACGGACTGGGCGTGGCGGGAACTTCCCTGGTAGGCCAGATGCTGGGCCGGGGCCGGAAGGAGCTTTCCCATATTTACGGCATTATCGCCCAGAAATTCTCGCTGATTGTGGCCATCGTTATCGCCACCTGCTGCGTGGTGTTCCGAAGCGAGCTGGTATCGCTGTTCATCCGTTCGGACGAAGGGCAGCACGTGCGGGAACTGGCGGAGATCGTAATGATGATCGTGGGCGCGTTCCAGCCCTTCCAGATGCTGGCGGTGGTGGTTTCCGGTGCGCTGCGAGGCGCGGGCGACGTGAAATACACGGCAAAGATCATGCTGCTGACCGTTTCGGTGATGCGGCCGGTGCTGTCGCTGTTGGCGGTATACATTCTGAATAACCGCATGGGGCTGGGTGATCTGGCGCTGATGGGCTGCTGGAGCGCGGCGCTGATCGACATGATCGTGCGCATGATACTGATGCTGAAGCGCTACCGCGGAGGAAAGTGGCATGACATCAAGGTTTAAGACGGCAATTTTCGACATGGACGGCACGCTGCTGGATTCCATGCGGTTCTGGCGGCTGATGAGCGTGGAGTATCTGACGGCTCACGGGGTGTTCGTGCCGGACGATCTGCTGGCGGGGGTATTCGATCGTCCCGGCGGGGAAACCATTCGCAGGGCCATGGAGCGGCTGGGCTGGGACTACGACCCGGCGGAGGCTTCCAGAGAGCTGGCGGAACGGATGCAATATCGCTACGCCCGGGACGTCATGCCCAGGGCGCATGTGAAGGAATATCTGGAGAAGCTGCGCAAAGACGGCTTGGAATGCTACGTGGCCACGGCGACTCCGGCTCCTTACGCCACGGCGGCACTGGAGCGCCACGGGTTGGCCGGATATTTCCGGAAGATATTGGACTTTGAAGACGTGGGATACACCAAGGCTCAGAGGGAATATTATCCCGCGCTGGCCGAAAAAATCGGCAGAGAGATCGGCGAATGCTTTATGCACGAGGACGCGGCCTATTCCATCCGCAGCGCAAAGGATGCGGAGATGTACGTAATCGCCATTGAGGACAGCTGCTCCGTTGATCGGCGGGAGGAGATTCGGCAGATGGCGGACCGATATATTCTGGACTTTGGAGAACTGCTATAAAAAGCAAGGAGAAGCCGTTCGGGGGAAATCCTCGAACGGCTTTTGCTTTTACTATGGGAACAGAGGCTCCGGGGCGGATTCCACGGCGGGAGTGGTTTCGGAATGGGTAAAGATGCCCACCAGGCCGTTGAGCAGGCCCCCGGGGTTGCAGCGGACGGTGCGGCTGACGGGGCCGGAGAGGGTCTGGCCGCATTCATAGAGCAGCCGGTGGCGGGGAAGCACGCTGTAATCATTGATTTGCGAGGTATCCGCCTCGGCATCGGTAAAGGAAAGGGCTTCGCCGGCGGAACCGGAAAGGGTGGCGACGACGCGGGTTTCCGCGCCGGATTTTCGCAGAATCAGATATTCCGCAAAGGGCTGCAGGGCGGTGAAGGTCACCTGCGGAGACTGATTTTTCCCGCCGGAGACGGCGAGGTCTGTTACCGGCAGGGGCGCTTCCCAGGCCTGCGAGACGGGCACCGCCGCGCCCCGGCGGACGATTTCCGGCTGCGTATATTCCCGGGGGGTTTTATCGGTGGCCAGCATCAGCCCCAGGCCCGATTCCAGGGCGTATCGATCCGCCAGCACCCGGTCCAGAGAGGCGGGCAGGGGGAAATCATCGCCGGAAAGGGAAAGGCTGGAAAGAAATTGGGTACAGGCCGGGGCGGCGTAACCGCTGGCGGAAACCGAGGCCGCCATGCCGCCGCCGGAATTATCGTCCTTGCCCATCCAGACCACGGTGCAGATTTCCGGCGTATAGGCCGCGATCCACACATCGGAGGTATCGCCGTTTTTCAGGCCGGCGGTGCCGGTTTTGCCGGCGATGGGCACATTCAAGGCGGAAAGAGCCCGGGCGGTGCCCTGGGAAGCGGCGGATTTCAGCATATCGGTCAGAATATAGGCCGTTTCCGGGGAAATAGCATGAGTCCCTGCGTTCTTTTGTACATAGACGACGCGGCCGTAGCGGTCTTCGATGCGCCGGACACAGGCGGCCTGCCGAAGAACGCCGCCGTTGGCCAGGGCGCAATAGGCGGCGCACATTTCCCGGGGCGTGACCCCCGCGGTCATGGACCCCAGGGCCAGGGAAAGGTTGCGATCCTCCTGCGAAACGGGAACGCCCAGGGACGCGGCCATATCCGCCACTTGAGACACGCCCATGGTTTCCGCCAGATCCACTGTGGCGGCGTTCATGGATTTCTGCAGGGCGGTGCGCAGAGTGGTAGCGCCGGCGTAATTACCGCCGCTGTTGCCGGGGGTATAGCCGTCGGCATAGGAACGCTGCACATCGTAGACGGTGGTGGAGGGAAGATAGCCGTATTTTTCCACGGCCAGGGCGTAGGTGGAGACGGGCTTCATCAGAGAGCCGGGCTGTCTGCGGGCGGAAAGGGCGCGATTCAGCCCCAGCGCCGCGGTATAGCTGCGGCCGCCCACCAGTGCGCAAATACCGCCGGTTTGGGGATCCATGGCGATCAGTGCCCCCTGAGCGGCGGCTTCGGGATATTGGGCGTTGGCGAGGGCTTCCTGAGCGGCGGTTTGGGCGGCGGTATCCAGATAGGTATACACCCGATAGCCGCCGCCCAGCACGCCTTCCGCGTCGGTATGGAGCAGAGACATGGCCTCCAGCAGCACCTGATCCAGATACCAGCCCCGGGCCTGGGAAACGGCGGCCTGAATTTCCGGCACGGAGGACGCGGCCTCATCCGCCTGATTTTCCGAAAGAAAGCCGCAGGAAACCATGGCCTTCAGCACGTAGGATCGGCGCTGCAGCGCGCCCTCCAGATTGCGATGGGGCGCATAACGGGAGGGAGACTGAATGACCCCCGCCAGCAGAGAGGCCTCCGAAAGGGTCATTTGGGACGCGTCTTTTCCAAAATAAACCCGAGAAGCCGCCTGAACGCCGTAGGCCCCCGCGCCGAAGTAGACGGTATTGAGATAGGCTTCCAGAATTTCGTCCTTGGTCATCTGTTTTTCCAGCTTCAGGGCCAGGTATGCCTCCTGGGCCTTGCGGGCCAGGGTCTTTTCACTGGTGAGATGAGTCAGCTTGATCAATTGCTGGGTGATGGTGGAAGCCCCCTGAGAAAGGGACAGGGTGGCCGCGTCGTGCAGAAGCGCACCGAAAATGCGGCGAACGTCCACGCCATGG
>CACXHB010000135.1 GCA_902767315.1 uncultured Eubacteriales bacterium | reverse complement strand
GGTGCGGCCGTACACGATCTGCAGGAACAGTTCGCGCATGGCGGTGTTGATGGCGTCGCACACCAGGTCGGTGTTCAGCGCTTCCAGGATGGTCTTGCCGGGCAGGATTTCGCTGGCCATGGCGGCGGAGTGGGTCATGCCGGAACAGCCGACGGTTTCCACCAGCGCCTCTTCGATGACGCCGTTTTTCACGTTCAGGCTCAGCTTGCAGGCGCCCTGCTGAGGAGCGCACCAGCCGATGCCGTGGGTGTAACCGGAAATGTCCTTGATTTCCTTGGCCTGGATCCATTTTCCCTCTTCGGGGATCGGCGCGGGGCCGTGATTGGGACCCTTGGCGACGCAAAGCATCTCTTCCACTTCGCGAGAATACTGCATATGTCTTTCCTCCCTTTACAGGTTTATACCCGTACTATTATAGCACACGCGTCGGCGGATTTCTGCCATGCGCAATATTTTTAACATTAATTTGTGTAAAAGCGCTAACGAAGGAATCGTTCAAAGCCGCAGAAATCCTCCGTAATGGCGAAAAGGCCGTCTATTTCGGAAAGCTTTTCCATGGGCGTGGTGCCGGAAAGGGCCACGATGCGTCCGGCCCCGGCGGCCAGGGCGGAGCGGATGCCCGTGACGGAATCCTCCGCAATCAGACAATCGGCGGGGGAGAGATTCAGCCGCCGGGCGGCTTCCAGGTAGAAGGCCGGGTGGGGCTTCTGGGGAATGTTTCCGTCGTCGTAGACGATTCTGTCCAGGGAAAACCATTTATTCAGCCCCAGATGCTCAAGATAAAAATCCACGTTTTCCATGGGCGAGGCCGTAGCCAGGGCAAAGGGAATCTCATTTTTGACCAGATAATCCAGAAATTCCCCCGCGCCCCTGCGCAGGGCGGTATTCCGGGGATCGGCCAGCACCGCGGCGCGATATTCGTCTTCCTTGATTTTCTCGTAGGTCTTTTTCTGGTCGGGGGCCAGTTCTTTTCCAAAGAAATCCCGGAAAATCGCGTCGTTGCAGGGGCCGATGCACCGGTGCAGCAGCTCTTCCCGGGGATAATCCCGGCCCTGTACCTTTTTAAAGAAGTTGTGCCAGGCGGCCAGATGGAACCGGGTGTCGCAGAAAAGCGTGCCGTTAAAATCAAAAAGTACGGCCTTCATGGGCATGAAACGTTCCTCCTTATCGAATCAGGTCGGTCATGGCAGCGTCTGTGAAGGCCGCCAGATCCTCCGGCGCGAGAATCAGCTGCAGCCCCCGCTGCCCGGCGCTGACGTAAATTTTGTCCCACAGCCCGGCGGTTTCGTCCAGAAAGGTGGGGTAATGTTTTTTCATACCCACCGGGGAACAGCCGCCCCGGACGTATCCGGTGAGCCCCAGAAGATCCTTGACGTGCACCATTTCCAGCTTTTTGTTGCCGCTGGCGGCGGCGCATTTTTTCAGGTCCAGCTCCTCCGCCACGGGAATGACGAACACGTTGATTCCCGTTTTGTCCCCTCGGGCCACCAGGGTTTTGAACACCCGCTCCGGCTCCACACCCAATTCGTGGGCCGCGTGAACGCCGCTGAGGTCCGTTTCGTCCACGGTGTAGCTGCCGGTTTCAAAGGGAATTTTCGCCTGACGCAGAAGGCGCATGGCGTTGGTGATGTTCTCTTTCTCCTTCACGCTGTATCAGCAGTCCTTTCATGCTGTCGGTTTCGTTGACCATGTTCATGATCCAACTTAATTCGGATTCCGTTACGCCGATGAGCAGCTTGATTTCCGTTTCGGCCTTTTCCATGTCCACGCAGACCACCAGCCCCGTCAGCCGCTTTTCGCCGGACGTGCCCAGAAAAAGGTCGATTCCTTCGCCGTCGGCGGCGCTGGTGCCCGCAAGATAGCCGTAATCCACGCCGTAAATCAATTCCGGATACCGGGGATGGGCGCTGCCTCTGGGCCGGTCGATGCGGATTTCGTGGTCGGCGATCAGTTGATCCAGCTTTTCCCAGAAGGCGGGGTTCATGGCGCTTCACGCTCCCTGTAATAGACCTCCATCAGCGTCAGCCCGTGGGCCGGGGCGGTTACCCCCAGATCCAGCCGGTTGCCGCTTTGGATGGCCCGGGCGAAGGCCCCTTCCTCCAACCGGCCCGCCCCCACGGAAATCAGCGTGCCGGCGATGATGCGCACCATGTTGTACAGAAATCCGCTGCCTTCCACCAGCAGCTCCAATTCGTCCCCCCGTCGGGTGAGAGAGGCGCTGTAGATGGTGCGCACCGTATCCTTCACCACCGAACCGCTGGCGGCAAAGGCGGCAAAATCGTGCGTGCCGATGAGGGCCGTCAGTTCCCGGCGCATTTTTTCGCCGTCCAGGGGATAGATCACGTGGGCGTGGGTGTTCCGGTTCAAAGCCCCGGCGTGGGGGCTTTGATAAATCAGATACCGATACCGCTTGCCCTTGTTGGAAAACCGGGCGTGAAAGGCCTCCGAAACCGCTTCGGATTTGCGAATGCGAATGTCCGCGGGCAGCATGGTGTTCAGGGCAAAGGCGTATTTGTCCGGTGGAATGCGGCTTTCGGTGTCGAAATGCGCCGTCTGACCCAGAGCGTGCACCCCCGCGTCGGTGCGGCTGGCTCCGGCGATGACCACCCGGGCGCGAGTGAGTTTCGTCAGGGCTTCCTCGATCACCTGCTGCACCGCCAGAGCATTTTCCTGCCGCTGCCAGCCGGCGTAGGCGGTGCCGTCGTATTCGATGGTGAGTTTGATTCTCATGCATGTTCTCCTGAAAAACGTCGGATTTGACCGTTTCGGGCCAAATCCGATGAACGCATATTATAGTAGAAACGCCGTTACACCGCCCCCAGCAGGTTCAGCGTCACCAGCGCCGCCGTAAGCAGGGCCACCGCCAGCGCACCGTAAAGATCCACCTTCGTCATGTGCAGCTGATTCATGCGGGTGCGCCCCTTGCCGCCCCGGTAACACCGGGCTTCCATGGCCAGGGCCAGATCGTCCGCCCGGCGGAAGGCGCTGACAAACAGCGGCACCAGCAGCGGCACCATGGCTTTGGCCCGGCGAATGAGATTGCCGCTTTCGAAATCCGCGCCCCGGGCCTTCTGGGCGTTCATGATCTTGTCCGTTTCCTCCATCAGCGTGGGGATGAATCGCAGAGCGATGGACATCATCATGGCGATTTCGTGAGCGGGAAAGTGAATGACCGCAAGGGGCCGCATCAGCGCCTCCAGTCCGTCCGTCAGGGAAAGGGAGGAGGTGGTCAGGGTAAGCAGCTGAGAGGCCGTCACCAGCAGAAGCAGCCGGATGGCCATGTAAACCGCCGTGCGCAGGCCGCCGGAGGTGATGTGGATAAATTTCCACTGAAACAGGGTTTCACCGCCGGTCTGCATAAAAAGATTTAAAACGAAGGTGAAGACCGCGATAAAGGCGATGGGCTTCAGCCCCCGCACGATAAAGCTCAGGGAAATTTTCGTAGTTCGAGCCACCAGCAGCACGAAGGCGAAAATCAGTCCGAAGCCGATGAACCCCTTGGAAACGAATACATCCACCAGCAGCGCGATGGTCAAAAGGATTTTCATCCGCGCGTCCATCCGGTGCACGGCGGAATTGCCGGGGAAGTACTGGCCGATGGTAATGTTTTTAAGCATTTGCATCCCCTGCCTTTCCCAATTGCCCCAATAACGCCTCCGCCAGGGCGGCGACGCTGGTCACGTCCTGAGGAATATCGAAGCCCTTTTCCCGCAGACGAATGGCCAGTTTTACGCTCTGGGGCACGTCCAGGCCCATTTCCTCCAGCTCCCGAGGGTGGGAAAATACGTTGGCCGGGGTGTCGTCAAAGGCGATTTTTCCATGGTTGAGCACGATCAGCCGCTGACACATCCGCCCCACGTCCTCCATGGAGTGGGAAACCATGACCACCGTCTTGCCCGCCTGGTGCAGTTTTTTCACCAGATTCAGCATGTCCGCCCGGCCGGCGGGATCCAGCCCCGCGGCGGGCTCGTCCAGCACCATGACCTGGGGTTCCATGGCCAGCACTCCCGCGATGGCCACCCGGCGTTTCTGGCCGCCGGAAAGCTCGAAGGGCGACTTTTCTCCCAGCGCGGGATCCAGCCCCACCAGGGCCATGGCGTTTTCTACCTGCTTTTCCAGCGCGTCGCCGGTAACGCCCAGGTTTTTGGGGCCGAAGGCCACGTCCCTTTTTACGGTTTCTTCGAACAGCTGATATTCGGGATATTGAAACACCAGTCCTACCGTTCGGCGAACGGTTTTCAAATCGGCGTTTTCGGCGGCGGTATCGATGCCGTTGATGATCACCCGGCCCTCTTCCGGGCGCAAAAGGGCGTTCAGGTGGGTAATCAGCGTGGATTTTCCGCTGCCCGTATGGCCGATGACCCCCACAAAGGCCCCGTCTTCGATGGTAAAGCTCACGTCGTCCAGGGCCCGGGCCTCAAAGGGCGTGCCCCGCATATAAACGTGGGAAAGATGGCTCACTTCAATCGGCACAGTTCCACCGCCATTTCGTCGCATGTCATAATGTCCGCGGGAAGGTTTACCCCCGCGCCGCGCAGAATGCCCGCCAGTTGGGTCATTTCCGGCACGTCCAGCCCCATGGCGCGAATTTCTGCTTCATGGGAAAACACTTCTCTGGGCGCGCCCTGCATCACCAGCCGGCCCGCGTCCATTACGGCCACCCGGTCCGCCTGCACGGCTTCTTCCATAAAGTGGGTGATCCACACGATGGTGATGCCCTCTTCCCGGTTCAATTTTCGGGCCAGGGAAAATACGTCCCGCCGGCCCACCGGGTCCAGCATGGCGGTGGATTCGTCGAAGACGATGATCTTCGGCCGCATGGCCACCACCCCCGCGATGGCCACCCGCTGTTTCTGGCCGCCGGAGAGCATGTGAGGGGAGGAGAGGGCGTATTCCGCCATGCCCACCCGCGCAAGCGCCTCGTCCACCCGCCGGCGAATTTCCTGAGGCGCGACGCCCATGTTTTCCAGCCCGAAGGCGCAGTCCTCTTCCACAATGGTGGAGACGATCTGATTGTCGGGATTTTGGAACACCATGCCGCACCGAGTGCGAATTTCATAACGGCTGTCCTCGTCCGTGGGGGAGATGCCGTCCACCGAAATTGCGCCGTCGGTGGGCAGAATCAGGGCGTTGAGCAATTTGGCCAGGGTGGATTTCCCGCTGCCGTTGCGGCCCAGTATGGCCAGAAATTCTCCCTTTTCCACCTCCAGGGATACGCCCTTTACGGCGCTGTCTTCAGCTTCTTCATAACTGAAGGAGACGTTTTGAATGGAAATGATGCTGCTCAAGTGCCAATCCTCCGCTTCAATTTCCCGCATTATACCACTTCTGCGTTAAATGCGGATGGAATCGGCAAATTTTTCTTTCTTTTGGCCGAACATTGTGGTAGAATAATCATAGGAGATTTATCAAAGGAGTGAATTCAATGGCCCTGAACAAAAAGACGATCGAAGACATCCAGGTTTCCGGTAAAAAAGTGCTGGTCCGTTGTGACTTCAATGTACCCCTTGACGAGAATAAGAATATTACCGACGAGACCCGCATTAACGCGGCTCTGCCCACCATCAAGTATCTGCTGGATAACGGCGCGGCCGTGATCCTCTGCTCTCACCTGGGCCGCCCCAAGGGAGAGTTCAATATGAAGTATTCCCTGGCGCCCGTGGCCAAGCGCCTGTCCGAGAAGCTGGGCTTCGAAGTGAAGCTGGCCAAGGACGTTGTGGGCCCCGACGCCAAGAAGCTGGCCGCCGAAGTTAAGCCCGGCGAGGCCGTGCTGCTGGAGAACGTGCGCTTCATGCCCGAAGAAGAGAAGAACGATCCCGCCTTTGCCAAGGAACTGGCTTCCATGGCGGAAATCTACGTCTCCGACGCCTTCGGCACCGTGCATCGCGCCCATGCTTCCACCGCCGGCGTGGCCGCCTATCTGCCCGCCGTTGCCGGTTTCCTCATCGGCAAGGAGCTGAACTTCCTGGGCAACGCCGTGGAAAATCCCCAGCGTCCCTTCGTGGCCATTCTGGGCGGCGCCAAGGTCAAGGATAAGATCGGCGTCATCAACAACCTGCTGGACAAGGTTGACACCCTGCTCATCGGCGGCGGTATGTCCTACACCTTCAGCAAGGCCCGCGGCGGCGCCATCGGCGACAGCATGCTGGACGAAGAGCGCCTGGGTCTGGCCCTGGAGCTGATCAAGAAGGCCGAGGACAAGGGCGTGAAGATGCTCTTCCCCGTGGACAACGTCATCGCCCGCAGCTCCGACATGGGCGGTAAGACCGTCTGCGAAGCCGGCAAGATCCCGGATGGCTATGAAGGCTTCGACATCGGCCCCAAGACCATCGAGCTGTTCTCTGAAGAGATCAAAAAGGCCAAGACCATCGTCTGGAACGGACCCATGGGCCTGTTCGAGAAGCCCGATTTCGCCGTTGGCACCAAGGCCATTGCCGAGGCCATGGCCAATTCCGAAGCCGTGACCATCATCGGCGGCGGCGACAGCGCGGCGGCTGTGACCCAGATGGGCCTGGCTTCCAAGATGAGCCACATCTCCACCGGCGGCGGCGCCTCTCTGGAATTCCTGGAGGGCAAGACCCTGCCCGGCGTTGCGGCCCTGAACGACAAATAAGCTTTCCTTATATTGCGGGGGTATTTTACCCCCGCGAAATTTCTGAATACATCGATAGACTTGGAGGAGATTACAATGCGCAAGCCCATTATCGCCGGTAACTGGAAAATGAATAAGACCCCCGAAGAGGCCGCTCAGCTGGTGCGCGACCTGGTGCCCCTGGTAAAGGACGCCAAGTGCGACGTAGTGGTCTGCACCCCCGCCGTTTGCTTCGCCGCCGTGAAGCCCATCATCGAGGGCACCAACGTGAAGCTGGGCGCTCAGAACGTGCACTTCAAGGCCTCCGGCGCTTACACCGGCGAACTGTCCGCCGATATGCTCAAGGCCTCCGGCTGCGAATACGTCATCATCGGCCACTCCGAGCGCCGCCAGTACTTCGGCGAAACCGATAAAACCGTCAATCTCCGCGCCACCGCCGCCGTGAAGGCCGGCCTGAAGGCCATCATCTGCGTGGGCGAAATGCAGGACGAGCGGGTGGACGGCTACACCGACATCATCGTCACCTATCAGACCCAGATGGCGCTGAAGGGCCTCACCGCGGAAGAACTGGACAACGTGGTTATCGCCTACGAGCCCGTGTGGGCCATCGGCACCGGCCTGACTGCCACCGACGAGCAGGCCAACGAGACCATCGGCGTGATCCGCAAGGCCGTTGCCGCCAAGTATGGCGACGAAGTGGCTCAGAAGCTGCGCATCCAGTACGGCGGATCCATGAAGGGCTCCAACGTGAAGGGCCTCATGGCGCAGCCCGAAATCGACGGCGGCCTGATCGGCGGCGCTTCCCTGAAGGCGGCTGATTTCGCTCAGGTGGTGAATTTCTGATGAGCACCACTGCGCTTCTGATTCTGGATGGTTTCGGCATCGGCAACGATGATGTGAAATCCAACGCCATTCTCGCCCAGGGCACGCCCAATATCGACGCGCTGAAGGCGAAATATTCCTATACCAGCATCGGCGCTTCCGGCCTGGACGTGGGCCTGCCCGATGGTCAGATGGGCAATTCCGAGGTGGGACACACCAACATCGGCGCGGGCCGCGTGGTTTACCAGATGCTGGTGAAGATCACCAAGGACATTCAGGACGGCG
>CACXHB010000134.1 GCA_902767315.1 uncultured Eubacteriales bacterium | reverse complement strand
GGCCAGGGTCGGCCCCCTGCGCCCGGCTCGTCGGTGAAGAAGTTGAGCCCGTTTTGGACGAAGTCGGAAAGTGCCCGGGCGTATTTTTCGTGGGTTTCTTCAAGAAAGGCCCGGGTGTTCTGCGCGTCCAGCGCCTGAGTCAGCCCGCCAAAGGCCTGATATTCCCGGTAATATTCCTGAATTTTCGTATCCGTTGTGGCCCGTTCTCCCGGGGCGATGGGCCTGCCCTCCGCAAAGGCGGCAATTACGTCGTCCGCCGGGCGATAGACCGCCCCCGCTCGCAAAAGCGCGTTGCGCCGTTCCAATACCGTCCGCATCCGGCCGGTATCCTGGGAAACCAGCAGATTCCGCGCACCGCCGGAGGGCCAGCCCCCCTCGTCATACAGCCAGAAATCCATGTCCCGCTTCCGGGCCTCCTGGGCCGCAAAGCGAACCAGCCGGAAAAACGCGTCCGTCAGGTATCCGGGTTCCAGCCGAGCCCGCAGTCCCTGGGGGCGAAAATCCATGGGCATGGGAATGATGTATACGCTGCGAATGCCCATCCGGAGCATCTCGTCCAATTCCCGGCAGATGACCTCCTGGGTAATGGCGCTGTTCCAGGGCCAGGCGTAAACCGCCTGATATTCCCTGGGCGGCGCAAAAAAGGGTTCGGCAAGAAAGGCGTTCATGAATTGCTCCTTATGTCCGTTTCAATAAAATGATGGGGAGATTGATTCCAGTATTTGTCGTACACCGGGTGATTTTTGCCGTCCAGATTCAATTGATACATGCGAAAAATCACAGGAAAATTCTTGGGCTGCACCATTTCCTCGTAAGAATAGCAATATTTCATGCCCAGATTCTGCATCACGCCGCCGCTGCGGGGGTTGTTCACGTCGTGGGTAGCGGTAACAAAGGGCACGCCGCAGCCGCGCAGGTGCTCCAGCAAGGCCCGGCCCGCCTCCGTGGTGATTCCCTGATGCCAGAATTCCCTTCGAAGGGCGTAACCGAAGTCGTGACTTTCGTCGTCAGAGGCCTTGATGTAGCCGATTGGCTCGGGCTGCTGCTTCAGACAGACAGCGAAAAAATAGGGATTCTCCCGCCTCTCCAGATAGAATGCTTCCGCGTCTGCCCGACTTTTTGCGGGAAACCAGGGCAGAAAGGTATTGACCGCTTCGTTCCGCAAAAGGGTAAACAGCGCGTCCAGATCCTCCGGAGCAAATTTTCGCAATTTCAGCCGGGGCGTTGCAATCATTCGAAAAAACCTCCTTTATGGGGGAAAATATAAAAAGAAAACACGGAGCCCCTGCGTCAAAGTCATCGCGCTTCTGGCAAAGAACCGTAATTTTGATAGAAACCCGTCAAAAGGGTGCATTTCTCGATTTAAGGGGAATGCATTTTTTCGCCAGCTGCACACCTGTGGGAATCAGGCAAGCATTCAAATCGTGCCGACAAACTGGAAGTTATCAAAGACAAATTTCACAATACTTGCAAATATGACGCTTCCCTCGATAATCTTCTTCATCGGTTATCGATGTCTTTTGCATACCACATTTCTCCATTACACGAAGACTTGCCGTGTTTTCGGAGAAATAACCAGCAGTGACCTTCCGAAATCCCATTTCGCGCAATTCCGCAATGACCGCTTGCACGGCCTCGGTTGCATAACCGTGCCCCTGATATTGCGGGTGAATCACATATCCAATTTCTATTTCATCCTCCTCGGCTCCACAATCATTGACAAAACCAATCAAATTTTCGTTCAGGTATATGCCGTGCTCCAAATGTTTCGTGTCGTCGGGCTGGCTGAAACCAATCAATTTCCTTACCAGCTCTTCCGCACAACTTCGGGATTCCATTTCCGGCACCATAAAAGTGCGTGTGACCTCCGGATTTGTCAGCAGATCAATCAAGACGTCGATGTCTTGTTCAGAGTACGGCTTTAAGATGAGCCTTTCCGTTTTGATTTGCGGTTTTTTCTTGATGGGTAAGGCCATGGATGTTCCTCCAACAATTTTCGATTTGTCGAAATCATTTTGCCATAATGCAGCCCGTTGAACAATAAATAACAAAAAAGCCCACTGTAATTCTGTCGAAATTACGGTGGGCTTGTGGTGCCAGCGGCGGGGGTCGAACCCGCACGTTCTTGCGAACACGGGATTTTGAGTCCCGGGCGTCTGCCAATTCCACCACGCTGGCATGTTCCGTAAGCTGCACATCTCTGAAGCATCTTACGCTACTTTATTATACATCATAGAATATTCAAAAATCAACCCCTTTCCAAAATTTATTTTTTCGTGTATAATAGTAGATATGTTGGGAGGTGTGCACATGGCATTTGGAACTACGGACCCCAAGCAGGAGGAAGCGTTAATTGCCCGGGCCATCAAGGGCGATGGCGCGGCCTTTACGGAATTGATGTCTCTGCACGAAACCCGCATGTATGCTGTGGCGCTGCGAATGTGCGCCAATCGGGAAGACGCTCAGGATTGCCTGCAGGACGCTATGCTGCGGGTGTACCGCTCCATCAGCGGCTTCAAGGGGCAATCGACCTTTGCCACGTGGGTTTATCGCATTACCATGAACACCTGCCTGGACGAGCTGCGCCGGCGCAAGACCCGGGCGGCCACGTCTTTGGACACCCTGCTGGACAGTGGCTGGTCTCCGGCCGACGAGGGCGACGTTCCGGAACGGCACGCCGTGGCCTCCGAACAGCGCCGGGTGCTGGACGCGGCCATTGCGGAATTGCCGGAGGACATGCGTTCCGCCGTGGTGCTGCGGGATGTGCAGGGCTTCAGCTACGACGAAATTTCCGCCATGCTGGAAGTGAACGTGGGCACCATCAAATCTCGCATCAGCCGGGGCAGAGAAAAATTGCGCCAGATTTTGCAGGAAAATTCGGAACTTTTTAACTGATGAGCCGTCTAAAAATCGAAAGTAAGCTACAGGCAGGTGAAGGCGTGTGAAGTGCGAAGATTTCATGAGTTTGATTGATGCATACGTGGATCAGGAGCTCACCGGGGCCCAGCTTCGGGAAATGCATGAGCATGCGCAGGGATGCGAGGCGTGCCGTCGTGAGATGGAAAACGCCGATCTTTTGAAAAATTATTTGTCCGAAATGGATCGCCAGGTCTGCGTGCCTCTTCCGGCCCAGGCCGCATGGCGTAACGCCGTGAAGGCGGAGGTACGCGGCGCGCGGTTGCGCCGGTTCTATAAGAGCTTTGGCGCGGTGGCCGCGGCGCTGCTGGTAATGGTGGGCGTTGGCGTGGGGGTTCGCGCTTTCCAGAAGGGAAGTACGGATCACGTCGGCGCGGAAGACAAGGGCGTGGGCGCCTTTGAATTCGTTGCCACCGACGGCGACCAGGCTTCGCCTACGGTTTTGAAGGCCGCGTCTCAGGACGCAGTTGCCGATAAAACCGCGGCGATTAAGCTGACTGCGGAAGACCCCGCTGCTGCGGTGGAAACGGTGTGTTCCCTGGTTGAGGAATGCAACGGCAAAACGGAGACCACCAATCTGGGCGGCGCCTCCGCGTATGTCAGCGCCTACATACCCCAGGCGGATCTGGACGCCTTCATCGAAGCGCTGGATTACGCCGGACAGGTGGATCAGTGTCAGATCACCGGCGATGGCGAAGGCGATGTAGCGGTAACCATCACCATCAAATAAAAAATCAAATTGCTTCTTTCAATCCCCGGCTTCTTCGGAAGTCGGGGATTTTCGTTTCCTTTAGACAAAAAGAACGCCCGGCAGGTTTTCCTGCCGGGCGCAGCCTGTCAAAAAAGGTCGCACAAAGCGGCCTTTTTTGATATAATGGGAACAGGTGATGAAGATGCTGAAGAGAGAAACCGAACAG
>CACXHB010000133.1 GCA_902767315.1 uncultured Eubacteriales bacterium | reverse complement strand
GGATTGCCAGAAATTCCCGTATGTCCTGACGATTGAAAATCAGGAAGAACCTCTCGAAATCATCCTGTGCCCCGTGTGCGGCGAACTCACCGGCGGCGCACGGCTGGAATTGGAAGAGAAGGCGCAGGCGCTGGCCGAAACCGAAAGCCTGCCCGCCGGCGAACTGGTGCTGCGGTTGGGCGAAACGGAGGGCGTATCCCTGCTGAGCGTCGCCTTCGAATTCGGCGGACGGCTGACGCAGCCGGAGGGCCAGGTCAGAATTACGCTGCCCGCCGCGGCGGTGGAGGGCAGTGCCCTGATGCTGCTGGACGAAACCGGTGGGGAGACGGAAGTGCCGGTGGAAATCCGCGAGGAAGAAGCCACGTTCCTTCTGGACTTCACCCCACAGGAAGGGGAGGAGCCCTCGCCGGTGCGGCTGATTCGCCTGATTCCCAATCTCTGAGGATTCCTGGGCCGCGAAAGAGCGCACGCCGTTCTATCGCGGCCCTTTTCTGCATTGCGCTGGAAGTTTATTTTTCAAAACTTCCGGTATGCCCTTGACGCGCCCCGGGAAATCTGGTAAAATATCCCACACAAACAGGAAGTGCGCGATAATATAACTTCTGATACAGGAAATTATCAAGAAGAAACGACCGAGAAGGAGGGGTGTGGGATGCGCAAAAAAACCGTTTCGAATCTGGCCGGACCGTTGGAGACGCGGGTGTACCGGCGGCGGGTGACCTGCCCGGCCTGCGGCTGGCACCTGATCGACGCCTGCCACCGGGAACCCATCGACATTACCGATTTGCGTTCGTCCCAGGAGGTCTCCTGGGAACCGGATTTTGTGGCCCGGTGCCAGCGCTGCAAAAACGAATTCGGAATTCGAAAAAAGAATTAAAAGACGGATGTCGCCCTGCCGGAACTGGGGCCGCACAACGCATTTGCTTTTGTACTGAGCCTGACGCGGTTTCAAAAAAAACACGACGTATGAGCCTGACAAGTAGCCTTTTCGCTACGCGTCAGGCTCGTTTTGTTTGGGCGAAAGGGCTGCCTGCCGGCTCCGAAAGGAGCGAAAAATGGAATATACCTATCGATTTGTCACCGGCGAAAGCCGAACCATCCCCGTTTCCCCGGAACAGCACCGCATGCTGCAAAATGAAGACCGGCTGGAAGCCAACAACGAACAGACCCATCGCACCCGCACGGGCCGTTTCATTTCCCTGAACCTGGCCATGGAGGAGGGCATGCAGTTTGCGGACCCCGCCAGCCTGCCCCTTCCGGCGGCGGAACAGGTGCGCTGGGCGCTGGCGCAGTTGAAGCCGGAACAGCGGCAGCTGCTGCGGGCCGTGTATTGGGAAGGCGTGCCGGTGGGGGAATTTGCCCGGAAACAGGGGGTTTCCCAGTCCGCTGTTTCCCACAGGCTGCAGCTGCTTCGCCGGCGGATGAAAGAAATTTTGTTCCCCCCCTCATAAAAGGGCCTTCCATGTGACCTACAGATGAAGGGCACAAAAAACAGAAAGAAGGAGGAAATCTCATGCAAGAAGTCGCGCAAAAGGCGGCGGCCTGGGCCTGAGCAAGGTGGGCTGCCCCTACAGCCAGGCCAATCGAACCCGGGAGAACACCTTCGATTGTTCCTCTCTGGTGGCCCGGGCCTACGCCGCCCAGGGAAAGCAGTGGTTGGGAACCGGCGTTCCCCTCAGCTACCAGGAGGTGTACGACGACGAATTTCAGCTGCTCTGGCCCGAAACCTACGGGGAAATCGGGAAGACGCTGGGGGGCGGGGAGGTGCTGAAGCGGGCCAACGCGCCAGGAGATCTGCAGTTCCTCTGCACGGACGCATCCACCACCCGGAATAATCGCATTACTCACGTGGCTATGGCGGTCGATGAACGCCGCATCGTCCATGCCCGGGGCCGGGCCTATGGGGTGTGCACCAACGCCCTGACCCATTACGCGGGCAAGGTGTGCGCCGTGGTGCGCTATCAGCCGGTCGCGCCCCTCCGGCAGGGCATGCGGGGTCTGCGCACCCTGGCGCTGCAAAAGCGGCTCAATGCCCAGGGAGCGGGCCTCGTGGAAGACGGCGTTTACGGCCCGGCCACGGAGGCCGCCTGCCGGGCCCGGGAAGGTCAGGTGTGCATCGCCGGGGACCGGGTGCATCTCCGTACGGGCCCCGGCCGGGAATACGCCTCGGTGGCCATCGCCCGCCGGGGCGACGCCTTCCCCGCCGTCTCCGGGGAGGGCTGGCAGCCTATTCTGCTGGACGGAACCGTCCGCTGGGTCAGCAAAAAATACGCGCGCCTGGAAACGGCACAATAGGAGGAAAGGCATGAACAAGGTATTGATGGAAGGCAAGGTATTTGGTCAGCCCCTGTTTCGCATGGAGCCCGGGGAAATTCCCCATTTGATTTTCCGGGTCTGCGTGCGCCACAGAACCCGGGCGGGGGAGATCCGCAGCGAATGCTACCGGGTCAGCGCCTGGCATAACGCGGCCCTTTGGGCCCGGGAAAGGCTTTTCCGGGGGCAGCGGGTGTGCGTCACGGGGTATCTCGCCCAGCGGGCTGTGCTTCGGGGCGGGGAAACCCTGCGGGAAGTGGAAATCGCCGCGGAAACCCTGTATCTGCCCCGGGAGGAAGGCCGGCGCTTTCCCGAGGGCGGCGCAATCGCCGGGGAAAGGAGGTGAGGCGATTGGAAGAGAGCGTCAGCAAGATTTTGGAATTGGGCGTGAGCCAGGGCCTGTGGGCGGCTTTGTATATCTATCTGTTTTTCCGGATGCTGAAGGAAAACAAGGCCCGGGAAGATCGGTATCAGGCCACCATTGACCGGCTCAGCTCCAATATCGAAGGCGGAATTCAGAAAATTCAGGAAAAGCTGGACGGGATGTAATATCCCGCCAAGAACGCATCAAAAGAAAAGGAGAATCTCATGGAAAACAATCGAACCCAGCTGCAGGAAACGCAGCAGATCAACCTCTCCGGCCGGGAAGAGCTTTCCCGGCGGGAAGCCTGTGCAAAGCACTTTCACTTGGGCGGTAACCGGTATCAGGCCGTGATCTACCCCCAGAACGTCCATTTCCGCAATCCGGAAACCGGCGCGTGGCAGGAAATTGACAATACGCTGGATCAGACCCTTACCGCCGCGGGCAGGCGGGTATTCCGGAACCGGGCGGGCCGCCTGAAGATGGAATTTCCCCAGGAAATGGACGGCGGCAGCGCGGCTTCTCTCACCGATAACGGCCGCACCTTCGCCTGGAGCTTTGAAGGGGAGCTTCAGCCCGCGGCGGCGATGGTTCGCACCGGCCTGAAACTGAAGCAGCAAGCCCGCGTCCAGGCCCTTTCCCAGGAGGCGGCGCAGCAGGACTGGATGGAAATCGACACCCTGAACGCCGAAGCCGCCTATGAGGAAGTGCTGCCCGGGGTATCCCTGCGCTATGGCCTCAGCGGCGAAAGCCTGAAGGAGGACATTATCCTTGCCAGCGCCGAGGCCCTGAACCGGGTGGCCCTGCGTCTGCCCCGGGAATATGATTACGAAGTCACCCGGCAGGCCCAGCTTCGGGTAAAGGACCGGGCCTCCGGGGCGACGCTGTTTGTCATGCAGCCGCCCTTTGTCTACGACAGCGCCGGGGAAGAAACCTTCGCCCAGGTGCGCCTTACGAATCTGCGGGATTATGTGCGCCTGGAATATGAGATCGATTCGGAATTTATGAAAAACGCCGTGTATCCCGTCACCATCGATCCCGTGGTGAAAACCGCTACCACCCAGGAGGCGGTGTGTGATTCCTATATATGGAAGAAAAATCCCAATACCAATTACGGCAGCGTTCATCTCATGCGCTGCGGCACCGGCGCCGGCGGCGAGAGCATTTCCCTGGTCAAGTTCAACCGGCTCATCAGCCTGAAGGCCTCCGACACCGTGCTGTCGGCCATGCTGCGGCTCACTGCTCGAAACTACGCCAGCAATCCGGAAATCATGGGCTGCTATCCCATCAAAACCCCATGGACCGAGGACACGGTCACCTGGAATTCCATGACCCCGGATGACGATACCCATATCAGCCGGGACCTCATCGCCTATATCCCCGCCACCACTCCCACCAATTGTGATTTTGACATCACTGCCCAGTATCGGGACTGGTATCTCAAGGACGCTTCCGGCAACAGCAGGAATTTCGGCGTTGCCATTCGCCGTCCTCCGGAGGTCACCAGCGGCGGCAATTATGTGGAATGGGGCACCACCCAGTATGACAGCTCCAAGGGCCCCCGCATGGTGGTGACCTACGTCTCCCACGCCGGCCGCAAGGGTTGGTGGCAGTATGATTCCATGAGCGCCGGCCGCGCAGGCAGCGCCTATGTGGACCTGTTCAACGGCAACCTGGTGTACGAGCACGGAGACGGCGCCACCACCGGCAGCCGAATGCCCCTGGCGATTTCCCATGTGTATAACAGCTGCCTTTCCGAAAGCAACGCCGTTTCCTGCGGCATGGGCTGGCGCACCAGTCTGCATCAGGGCGTGAGCAAGCGCAGCCTGGGCGGCGCCTCCTATTACGTCTGGACAGACGGCGACGCCACGGAGCATTTCTTCAAAATCAGCGGCTCCCAGCCCTACGCCGACGAGGAGGGCATGTCCCTGAAGCTGACCACCGGCTCCGGCGAACTGACCATCACCGATAAGGGGGATACGAAGCTGATCTTCCCGGTGCCCGGTGACGCCACGGAGATCGGCCTGCTGCGCATGACGGACGCCTGCGGCAATACCGCCAGCCTGATTTACGACGCGTCCGGCCGGCTCGCCGGGGCTACCGACGGCGCGGGCCGCACCATTGTTTATTCCTATAACGCCGAGGGCCTGCTTTCGCAGATCGCCGTGCCCGGCCGTCCCCAGGTGAATTTCGCCTATACCGGCCAGCAGCTGACCTGGGTGAGCTATTCAGACGTTTTCGGCGGCACGTCCTATGGATATGAAGCGGATTCCAACCTGCTTACGGCGGCGGCGAACTTTGACGGCAACCGAATTGATCTGACCTACGAGGGGCGCAATGCCTACGACGCGGCGGCCATTGACAATTACGCCGCCCAGGTGCGCCGGGTGTTGTCCATGGAAGCCAGCAATGGAACCCTGCGCGGCGCGAAGCGGCTGTACGATTACCAGCACCTGACCACCCGGGTGACCGCGGTGGAAACCGCCGCCTCCGACGCGGGCAAAACCGTGACCTATCAGTTCAATAACGCCGGCAACGTGACCTGCGCCTATGACGAACTGGGCTACGCCCGTTCCACCCGTTATGAAGACCCGGCCACTGCGGCCAACCTGCTCACCGGCGCTTCCCGGCTGAAGCGGGCGGTGGTGAACCAGCTGATCAACGTGGACTTTTCCGCCAATTGGACCGCGTATCTGGCCAACGGCGGCGACGCGGCGGCGCAGGACGCCAACACCCGCTGCCTGAACATGCCCTCCCTGAAGCTGACCAAAACCGGCGCGGCGGAAAGCCGCCATTGTCAGAGCGTGTACGTAAACGCCCCGGGAAAATACACCTTCTCGGCCTACGTGAAAAACGACGGAACCGGCGGCCAGTTCCTGCGGCTGCGAACGAACGTCGGCGCGTATGAAAGCCGCTTTTGCGATGGCCAGAGCTGGGATCGCCTGTTCGTCACCGGCGAAATGACCGCTGCCGGCAACGTCACCGTGGAACTGGTGAGCACCGCCCCCGGCGGAAGCGGCTGGTATGCCTGCCCCCAGCTGGAGGAAGGCTCCGTGGCCAACCACGTGAACCTGCTGCTGAACGGGGATTTCACCCGAACCTACGCCAAGGACAGCCAGACCTTCGCCAGCGATTGGAGCATCTCCGAGGGCATCAGCACCAATCCCCTGAACGGGGTGGTGAGCCACGGGGAGGCCAACCTGCCCGAGGGCCTGCGGGGTAACGCCTCGCGCATCCATAGCTATTGCAACACCAGCGCCTCCTCCCATTGCCAGTCCATTTCGGCCAAGGGCGAAGCGGGGGACGTGTTCGTGGTGGGCGGCTGGGTCAACGCCACGTCGGTGGCCAGCGGAAGCAACCACTTCCGTGCGTGCCTCATCACGCGGTTCCTGGGAACGGACGGAAAGTGGAGCGACCTTCAGTATAATGAATTCGCGCCCCAGCGAGTGGGCTGGAAGTACGATGAATGGGCCATCAAAGCGCCGAAGGCGTATAAGGAATTCCGCATCGGCATCCAGTACGCCCGCAACACCGGCACGGCCATGTTCACCAACCTGTTCATCCATCGGGAGGAATTCGGCGAAAGCTACGCCTACGATTCGAACCGGAACGTGGTCAGCGTGAGCACTCTCTCCGGCCAGAAGAGCGCCATGCAGTACGACAGCGCCCACAACCTGAAGAGCTATCGCCAGCCCGGTGCGCCGGATACCGCGAAGTACACCCTGAACTACGGCAGCAGCCTGACGGAACAGAAGCGCCACCTGCTGCAGGAAAGCACCACGCCCATGGGCCAGCGGGACGCGTTCACCTATGATACCTACGGCAATCTGCTGTCTTCCACCCGCCAGAAGTCCGGCGACGGGGCTTTCATCAAGAGCGAAAGCACCTACACCGCCGACGGCAACTACAAGGTAACCTCCAAGGACGCTCGTGGCAACGTGGTATTCCAGAACGTCAACGCCACGGACGGCACGCTGCAGAGCGTAACGGACCCCAACGGCCAGACGGTGTATTACACCTACGATGCTTCCAAGCGGGTCACCGGCGTGCAGACGGACGTGAACGGTAAGCCCTACAAGAACGGCTATAGCTACGAAAACGACCGCATCAAGGCTGTCGCCCACAACACCACCAGCGAAACGGAGGACGTGTTCTACACCTTCGGTTACGACTCCCTGGGCCGCAAAACCACGGTGCAGGTGGGCAATCAGGTGCTTTCCACCAACGCCTACCACGACAACCGCAGCGGCCTTCTGAAGGAAGTGCAGTACGGAAACGGCGGCAAGGTGCAGTACGATTACGACGGCTACGACCGCCTCACCGGGGTGCGGTACGACGGGGAAACCACGGCCCGCTATGCCTACGAGTACGGCGCGGACGGCAACGCCAGCATGGTGAAGGACAATCATCTGGGCCGAGTGTATCACACCCAGCATGACCTTGCCGACCGGCTGATGGACACTCAGCTGCGCAATGCCGACGGCAGCCTCATCTATCGCACGGGCTTGGAATACGATACCCAGAACCGTCTTACCGCGCTGAAGGAAACCCTGCCCATCCGGCCGTTCAGCACCGGTTACACCTACGACAACGATAATCGCGTCACAGGAATGACCTTCGATGGCGAAAACGCGCTCAACTACACCTACGACAACCTGGGTCGAATCGCCACGCGTACCATGGGCCCTCTGAGCAGCACCTACGGTTATGTCGATGGCGGCTATGGCGCGGGCAGTACCACTCCGCTGGTATCTTCCATCCAGCAGACGGGCATCTCCTTCGCCTACACCTATGACAATCGCGGCAATATCACCAGCGAAACCCGCAACGGCGCGACTACGACCTACGCCTACGATGCGCTGGGCCAGCTGATTCGCGTGAATGACCCCCACGAGAATGCCACCTGGGTCTATAATTACGACCGCGGCGGCAATATCACCAGCAAGGTGAAGTATGCCTTCACCACGGGCGATCTGGGCGCAGCCATTGAGACGATTCCCTACGCCTATGGTGATGCCAACTGGAAGGATAAGCTGACTGCGTATAATGGGGTTAATATCACTTACGACGCCATCGGCAATCCCCTGAACGACGGCACTTGGAACTATACGTGGTCTGCCGGTCGCCAGCTCGCCCAGATGAGCAAGGACGGCATGACCGTTCAGTATAAGTACGACCACAATGGCCTGCGCGTAGCGAAGATCGTAAACGGCGTAGAAACCCGTTACATCTTGAATGCCAAACGGCCAACCCATTTGTATCGTGGTAACGATTGGATGCACTTTTTCTATGATGCCCAGGGCAGACCGGCCAAGGTACGTTATAACGGCACAATCTATTCCTATATCCACAATCTCAGGGGAGATATTGTAGGCATTATTGACACCGACGGTAATGTTGTAGTAGAATACAAGTACGATGCGTGGGGCAAGGCATTGTCTACTACAGGCACTCTGGCGGGTACTTTGGGTAGTCTTAATCCTTTCCGTTATCGCGGTTATATCTATGATGAAGAAACAGGCCTGTATTATCTGCGGATGCGGTATTACGGAGCGGATGCTTGTAGATTTTTATCTGCCGACCGTAAAGGAACAGAAAAAAGCCTGTATACATATTGTTCGAATTCACCGATAAACTTTGGTGATTGGAACGGTATGGATAAAAGCAGAAGCGAATCTAGCGGGGATATAACTAATTTTATGCGCGAAGGATTTTGGTGCAACTTTGAAGAAGGAGAAAGGCATTTTAATCCTCTGATCTGCGCAGATGAAAAGACAGATGTTTTGATTATGTATATTCCTTATCAGGACATTCAATACTATAATAATTCGTTGCTTTATGAGGAGGAAAATCCGTTGGATGCAGTTATGGAGGGATTGTCAGATGAGGCAGTTTCGGTGGCCAGTGATGGACTTGAAACCCTTGCAGAACATATGTTGGGTGCAGGAAAAGTACTCGGATTTATATTGAGTGCGCTTGATCTGTCTAACAAATATAGCAAGGCTGTACAAGAAAAAGCTAAGAAAGCAAACCATCGAAAAGCGCAGCAGTTAGCAACGGATAGAAAGACGGGAATTTATATTGTTGTAACGAAGAAGACGGTATGGGATAAGATACTGGATATAACGAATCCCAGAAAATTTGTCTTCGGATTCCCGAAAATTACAGTGGATATTAAATACTATGAAGCAACGGAATATCTAAAGTAATATAAGGAGACACACAATGAAAGCGGCTGTCAGGAGAATTCTTGATATATATTTTGCAATCTCAATCATTCTTGCCTTTGTAAGCTTTTCTATGGTTGTTATTGATGGAGTAAATAAGATGACGAGTGGGAGGTTTAAAATTTTTGAAATACTAAATTTAAATGACGTGGACATTTATGCGTTGTCAGATGATGGAAAAACATACAAGGGATATGAATTTGCATCAAAATATATGTATGATGAGAATGCGAAAGATGTATTTGTGTGGAAAGTTGTAAATATTAGCACGTTTATTGCAACACGAAATATAGGGTTGTATTGGATTTTGTGGCTCGTTAATGTAAAGTACAGAAAGCGCTATTTAAAGGTTTTGGTAATTGCGTTTTTAATAGCAGCGCTTCAGGCAGTCGCTATAAGAGTCTATTGTCACCATTCTCCGGTTGACAATTTTGTATGGAGCAGATATTCGACAGCATATGCTGTTGGAACCGATCTATCCACATTGATGTTTGCTATGATAGAATTGACGGGTATAAAATCTTTAATTAAGAAAGGGAGCAATTGAATAACAGCCTGTCAAAAAAGGTCGCACAAAGCGGCCTTTTTTGATATAATGGGAACAGGTGATGAAGATGCTGAAGAGAGAAACCGAACAG
>CACXHB010000132.1 GCA_902767315.1 uncultured Eubacteriales bacterium | reverse complement strand
CCCAACTGCCGGCGGCCCATGCCCCGCATGACCAGAATCATGACGATATACAAAATCATCGCCCGCAAAAACAAGGTAAGCATGTTTTTCCCTCCGGGTACGTTTTTTCACGTTCTAATCTTTCCCAAAATGCGAAAAACATGCGCAGAATTCGTAACAAGCCTTGCATTGAGAGGAGAAATGCTATATTATTATGTTGTACCGGTAGACTCATCCGAAAGGAGATAGAAATATGGGACTGTTCAGCAACACTGGAAAGAAGATTTCCGACACGGTGAACAACGTTCAGAAAAAGACTGAGGATTCCCTGAAGGTTCGCAAGATTCAGGGGCAGATTCGTTCCGCGGAAGAGGAGATTCAGCGGCTTTATACCGCGGCGGGCAAATGCTGTTACGAAGCGCATCTGACCGGCACAGGCGCGGAGAGCGCGGCGGCCCTTTACGACAACATCACCGAGCTGCGGGCCGCCATTGAAAAATACACGGAAGAAATCGACGCCATCAACCGGGTACGCCGCTGCCCCGCCTGTAACGCCGTGGTCAGCGATACCGCCCGGTTCTGCTCCAGCTGCGGCGCGGAGATTCCGGAACTGGTGGTGGAGCCCGTGGCAGAAGCCCCCGTCAGCCGGGAAATCTGCCCGAATTGTGGTGCGGAGCGGCAGGAAGGCGCACGGTTCTGCACCGGCTGCGGCCACGATTTCGAAACGAAAACCGCGGAAGACCCGGAAGAGCCCGCCCATGAAGACGACCTGCAGTAAACCCGCATCCCCTTTAAAGGAGTTACTTTCTTGAACAGTTACAATCGCTACCGGGGTCGGAGACGGCCCCGGCGGAATTCCCTGATGCTTCGGCGGCTGATTTTCCTGGCGGCGGCGGTGGCGCTTTTGGTGGGATTGATCGTATTGATTGTCCACCTGGCCTCCGGCAAGAAGACCCCCGACCCGGCCGCGCCCAGCATTCAGCCCATCGCCACGGAAGCCCCCGTGACCGAGCCTTCCGCGGAACCCGCAGCCGCCGAGCCGGTGACAGCAGTGGAAACAGCCGAGCCCGCGACGGACTCCGACCGTACTGAGCCCGGCAACGGCGACATCGCCGCTTTTGCCGCGGAAGCCACGGTTTCGCCCCTGGGCGATTCAGCCCCTGCCGCAGATACCCCGACCACTGGCACCGGGCGGTCGCTGCATGTGCGCATTGTGGGCGACATCATGTTCCACAAAGAGCAATTGCAGGCAGCCAGACAATCCGACGGCAGCTACGATTTTGAATTGCAGTTCCGGTTTATCAAATCCTCGTTGGCGGCGGCTGATTTCACCATGGCCAACCTGGAAACCACCGTTGGAAAATATAAGGATACCGATTATTCCGGCTATCCCCAGTTCAACAGCCCGGAATCCGTTCTGCAAACCCTGAAAGACTGCGGCGTCGATTTTTTCACCATGGCCAACAACCACATGCTGGACCGGTGGTTCGACGGGCTGAAGCAGGATGTGAACCTGGTGGAGCAATACGGCTTCGGTCACGTGGGCGCATACCGCACCAAGGAAGAGCGCAATACTCCCGTGGTCATGGAGGTTGGCGGCATCAAGCTGGGCTTTGTGGCCTACACCCACACCACCAACACCATGGAAAGATCCAGCGACAAGGCCGTGTTTGAGTACGCCGTGCCGTATCTGTACAAGGCGGACATCGAAGGCGACGTCCAGGCGTTGCGGGACGCGGGCGCGGAGGTCATCATCGCCTTCCCCCATTGGGGTGAGGAGAACACCTACATTCCCGACAGCACTCAGAAAAAATACGCCGCCCGACTGGCCAAGGCCGGCGTGGACATCATCATCGGCAGTCACTCCCACATGGTGGAGCCCATGCAGGTGGTATATGGCACCGGCGAGGACGGCCGACTCCGGCAGGTTTTCTGCATTTATTCCATGGGCAACTTCATCAGCGCCATGACCCTGAAGCGCACCGACAACGGCATCATTCTGGATTTCACCATTCGAGAACAGGCCGACGGCACCTTCCAGGTGGAAGACATCGGCTATGTGCCGGTCTATGTATGGAAAGAATCCGGGCAATATACGGTGCTGCCCATCCTGAAATATCGGGACAGCAAGCCCGAGCTCATGAGCGACGAACAGTATCAGCGGATGCTGGAAAGCTACGACGAGATCGTGGGCGTGCTGGGCACCGGCGACGGCACCACCACCTTCCACATTCTCACGGAATGATTATCTCACAGACAGGGGAACGTCCCGAGGGGGCGTTCTCTTTTTGTTGCCCTTGCTTTTCCGTGGGTTTCTGTTATAATAGAGGCAAGAACGGACGGCACAAAGGAGCATTCATTCATGAAATATGATTATCTGATCGTCGGCGCGGGCCTGTTCGGCGCGGTATTTGCCCACGAAGCCACGGCCCGTGGCAAAAAATGTCTGGTAATCGACCGGCGGGATCACATTGCCGGCAACGCCTACACCCGCAGCGTGGAGGGCATCAACGTGCACGTTTACGGCGCGCACATCTTCCACACTTCGGACAAGGCGGTGTGGGAATATGTAAATCAGTTTGCGGAATTCAACAACTACATCAATTCCCCCGTGGCCCGCTATGGCGACGAATTGTACAACCTGCCCTTCAACATGAACACCTTTTCCAAATTGTGGAACATCGCCACCCCCGACCAGGCCAAGGCCATCATCGCCGGACAGGTGGAAAAGGAACACATCGGCGAGCCCGCCAATCTGGAAGAGCAGGCGCTGAAGCTGGTGGGCCGGGATATTTACGAAAAGCTGGTGAAGGGATACACGGAGAAACAGTGGGGACGCTCCTGCAGGGAACTGCCCGCCTTCATCATCAAGCGGCTGCCCTGCCGGTTCATTTACGACAACAATTATTTCTCGGATCGCTATCAGGGCATTCCCATGGGCGGATACACCCCCATGGTGGAAAAAATGCTGGAGGGCAGCGAGGTTCGGCTGGGCGTAGATTATTTCGATTTGAAAAAAGAAGGAATCGACGCGGAAAAGACCCTGTACACCGGTTCCATCGACGCGTACTTCGGCTACCGGCTGGGGCCCCTGCAGTATCGCAGCGTGCGCTTTGAAACCGAAATTCTGGACACGGACAACTACCAGGGCAACGCCGTGGTGAACTACACCCGGCGGGAAGTGCCCTATACCCGCATCATCGAGCACAAACACTTCGAATTCGGCAAGCAGGAGAAGACCGTTATCTCCCGGGAATATCCCTCCGAATGGCACATGGGTCAGGAGCCCTACTACCCGGTGAACGATGCAGAGAACAACGCCCTTTTCGCCAAATATCAGGCGCTGGCGGCGGAGGAAAAGAACGTGCTCTTCGGCGGACGGCTGGGAGAATACAAATATTACGACATGGACAAGGTGATCGCCTCGGCCCTGAAGCTGGCCCGGGCGGAACTGAACTGAAGCCCATAAAAAATCGCGCGGGGACGAAAAACGTCTCCGCGCAATTTTTGTCTCAAGCCATCGAGGGAGAAGGCGGAGGAGAAGCCCTCTCCCCCGCCGAAATTTTTATCAGATTTCCTCAGGCACGATGCGGCCGAAGGTCATCATCTCGCCCAGCTGGCGGTTATACGGCTTCATGACGAAGGCGTATTCCGCACCCTGGGTCAGGTATTCCTTATACTGCTCCATGGGTTCCGGGCCGCAGATATTGCTGCCCACGCCGCACTGGCGGTAATCGATGGACACCACGGTCTCCTCGCCCTGTTCCAGCTCGTTGGTATGCTTGGCCTCGTCCAGAGCCTGGTCGGAATAATCGTGGCAGGTGAAGCTGAAGCCGTCGTCGTAGGCCTTTTCGGAAACGAACATCAGGCCGTTGCCCAGAATATCGGTCACCGCCAGCACCCGGGTATCCTGACGCGCGCCGTTCTCCTGAGGCCGCACATAGGGCTCATGCAGTTCGCTGACCAGGGCGGAATACTGAGCCACCGGCGCGGACAATTTCATGTCGGGATAATTTTCGTGTGCGCCGCGGCCGAACCACATCACCCGGTCGAACTTCAGGGGCATGGCCAGCTGCACGCCCAGCTTGGGAAGCCAGGTCAGCTGCCGCAGGGGCATAAATTGCACGTTCACCCGCACATCGCCGCTGCCGTAGATGGTGTAGGTGATCTCAGTGCGAATCACGGGACGGCGGACGTAGGCGGCGTGCACCTGGGTCACGGTGACCCGCACGGCCTTTTCGTTGAGCTGTTCCGCCCGGAAGTTCTCCAGACGGGCCTGCAGCTTGTCCAGACCCAGCTTTGCCCACTTTTCCTTCTGATGCACGTCGTTATCGATGGGCGCGCGCCAGGCGTTGAAGTGGGGCGCGGTGGAAAGCAGCTCCACGCCGGATTTTTCCCAGCTGACCATTTCGCCGGTGCGCTCGTCGAAGATGATTTCGAAATCCTCGCCGTAGATCACCGCCGCGCCGTCGGGGGCGTCCAGCAGCAGATCGGGCATGCAGTCCATGGGCATGCACAGCACGTTGGAGGCGGTCTTCAGGGGAATCTGTTCGAAGGTGACCTCATGGCCCGCCGGCGCCCACATGGTTTCGAAGGCCTCGGTGACGGAGATTTCCAGGAAGCAATCGCCGTCCTCGGGCATTTCGAAGGGCACTTCCACGGTCTTTTCGCCATAGGGGGCAACGCCGGAAAGATCCAGACGGCCCCGTTCCAGCTGCACGCCGTCCCGGGTCACGGCCCAGACGGCGTTGAGGTCGTCCAGCGTGCGGAAGGCCAACAGGTTGCAAATGGTGAGTCGATTGCCGTCCAGGGCGAACTTCACGGGCTCATAGGCCTTCTTCAGCTCGATCAGGCCGGTGTGGGGGGTGCGGTCGGGGTAATTCAGCGCGTCCACGCAGAAGTTGCTGTCGTTGGGGGTATCGCCGAAATCGCCGCCGTAGGCGTAATATTCGTTGCCGTCCTCGTCCACGCAGAGCATGCCGTGGTCCACCCACTCCCAGACACAGCCGCCGATGAGCCGCTTATGGGCGTAAATGGTCTCCCAATATTCCTTCAGGGAGCCGGGGCCAAGGCCCATGGCGTGGGCGTATTCGCACATGAAGAAAGGATGCGGATCCGCGGAGCGGCCTTCCTCTTCCAGTTTATCCATGCGGGGATACATGGTGGAGGAAATGTCGGTGGTGATCAGCTGCTTATCGCCCTCGTAATGGATGGGACGGGTGTCGTCCATTTCCAGAATGCGGGCTTTCATGGCGGCGTGGTTTTTGCCGTAACCGGATTCGTTGCCCAGGGACCAGATGATGATGGAGGCGTGGTTTTTGTCCCGGCCCACCATGCGCTCGGCCCGGTCCACATAAGCCGCGGTCCAGTCATCGCCATTGGAAAGCAGCTGCCAGGAGCTGTCCAGATCCCAGGCGTTTTTGCCATCCTCGCCGCTGGCGATGCACATGCCGTGGCATTCCAGGTCGGCTTCGTCGATGACGTACAGGCCGTATTCATCGCACAGCTTCAGCCAGCGGGGATCGTTGGGATAATGAGACGTGCGCACGGTATTGACATTGTGCTGCTTCATCAGCTCAATATCCTCGATCAGGGACTCCATGGGGGTCACATGGCCCAGTTCGGAATGGGTATCGTGGCGGTTCACGCCCCGCAGCTTCACGGACACGCCGTTGACGAAGAGCTGCTGATCGCGGATTTCCACCTTCTTGAAGCCCACGTCTATCCGCTGCACCACGGTATCCGTATCGCTGGTAAGGGTTACCAGCAGGGTGTACAGTTCCGGAGTTTCCGCCGTCCAGCGGGCGCAGCCGGGCACGTCGAAATGCACCACCGCGTCGGTGGGGCCGTCGCAGGGCAGCGCCGCCTCTACCAGGCGTTCGTCCACGAGCTTTTTGCCCCGGAGCAGCTGCACGCCGATGGCCACGGCCCGGTCTTCTTCGGAATAATTCCGCAGATCGATGTGCGCGTCCAGCACGCCGTCCTGATAATCATTCACCAGATCGGTGCGGACTTCCACGTTGCGGACGGTGGTTTTGGGCACACCCAGGAGATATACATCCCGGAAGATACCGGAAAGCCGCCAGAAATCCTGATCCTCCAGATAGGAGCCGTCGCTCCACTTATACACCTGCACCACGATGAGGTTTTCCCCGGGATTCACGAAATCGGTGACGTCGAATTCCGCGGGCATGTGGGGCACCTTGGAGAAGCCGGCCATTTCGCCGTTGACATACACATAGAAGCAGCTGTCCACGCCGTCGAAATTCACGAAGACCTGTTTGTCTTCCCAATCCTCGGGCAGGGTGAACACCCGGCGATAGATACCCACGGGGGTGTTATCCGGCACGTGGGGCGGATCGCAGGGGAAGGGATACTGCACGTTGCAATACTGGGGAACATCGTAGCCGTACATCTGCCAGTTGGAGGGCACGTCGATGCTGTCCCACTCGTCGCCGTCAAAATCGGGCTGTTCGAAATCCGGGGGCGTAGCGCCGTCTTCGCAATAGAGGAAATCCCATTCGCCGTTCAGCAGGCGGAAATAGGGGGAAAGCCCCCGATCCCCTGCCAGCGCGGTCTGCCGGCTGCCGAAGGGCACCAGGGTCGCCCGAGGGGCTTCCCGGTTGATCTGAAGTACCTGGGGATTCTGCCAATCCGGAAGATTCATGTTTCTTATTCCTCCCTGATATCAATAATGGTATATTCTTTTCCGCCCCGGGCGGCGCAGACCAGTTTTTCCCCCTCCCGGCGCAGATCCAGGGTCAGGGCCGGCCTGCCGTGCACATCCGGCACGGTGACCTGAACGGGAGTTTTCACCTGATAGCAGCGAACCTCCACGTCCTTTTCGAAGTCATACTCCGCGGTATCCTCCCGGCTGCCCATGGGCACCGCGGTATTTTCCCGCACCCACAAAGGCAGGGACAGAAAGTCGTAGGTTTCCCGCATCCAGCGGCCTCCCGCGACCACCCTGCCATCCAGCAGATGCGTCCACTTTCCCGCGGGCAGGTAGTAATCCACCCGGCCGTCTTCCCGGAACACCGGTGCCACCAGCAGCGCTTCGCCCAGCATGTACTGCCGATCCAGCGTATCACAGGCGGGATCCTCCGGGAATTCCATGTACATGGGCCGCATCACCGGCGTACCGGTCTCAGTGGCCTCTGCCGCCTTCTGATACAGATAAGGCATCAGCCGGCACTTGAGGCGGGTAAACTTGCTCAGCACCACGCAGGCTTCTTCGTCGAACAGCCAGGGCACCCGATAGCTCTGGGAGCCATGGAGCCGGGAATGCGAGGACAGAAGCCCAAACTGGCACCAGCGCTTATACACATGGGCCGGGGCGGTGCTTTCGAAGCCGGAAATATCGTGGCTCCAGAAGCCAAAGCCGCAGGAGGCCAGAGAAAGCCCGGCCCGGAGGGTTTCCGCCATGGAGACATAGGTGGCGAAATTATCGCCGCCCCAGTGCAGGGGCATCTTCTGGGAACCGGCGGTGGCGCTGCGGGCAAAAAGCACCGCCTGATCCCCGCCCTTTACCTGACAGACGACCTCCCGCACGGCCCGGTTATACAGATAAGTATAGTAATTATGCATGCGCACCGGGTCGGAGCCGTCGAAATAGCGAATGCCCCGCACGGGAATGCGCTCGCCAAAGTCGGTCTTGAAGGCGTCCACGCCCATTTCCAGAATGCGCCGCAGATGGCCGCAATACCAGTCCCGGGCGGCGGGATTGGTGAAGTCCACCACCGCCAGGCCTCCCTGCCAAAGGTCGCTCTGCCACACGTCGCCATTTTCCTTTTTCAGGAAATAGCCCTTTTCCAGGCCCTCGTCGAACAGGGGTGATGCCTGAGCCACGTAGGGATTGATCCAGGCGGAAATCTTCAGCCCCCGGTCATGGTACCGGCGCAGCATGCCCTCGGGATCCGGGAACATGGCCTGATCCCATTCGAAATCGCACCAGTTGAAGCCCTTCATCCAGAAGCAATCGTAATGGAACACGTTCAGGGGGATGTTCCGCCGGGCCATGCCTTCGATGAAAGAAGAGGTGGTTTTTTCGTCGTAATCGGTAGTGAAGGAAGTGGAAAGCCACAGGCCGAAGCTCCAGGCGGGCAAGAGCGCCGGGCGGCCGGTGAGGGCAGTATAGCGCCGCAGCACTTCCCTGGGAGTGGGGCCGGCAAAGACGTAATAGGTCATTTGTTCCGCCTGCACGGAGAACTGCACCCGTTCCACCTGTTCGGAAGCCACCTCAAAGGATACGTCTCCCGCGTCGTCCACCAGCACGCCGTAGCCCCGGTTGGTCATGTAAAAGGGCACGTTTTTATAGGCCATTTCCGAGCAGCTGCCGCCGTCGCCGTTCCACATGTCCACCTGCTGCCCATTTTTCACAAAGGCGGTGAATCGTTCCCCGAGGCCGTACACGCATTCCCCCACGTCCAGCTCCAGCTGCTGCACCATATAGCCTTCTCCGGTGTCCCGGCGGCGCATATGGCCCATCATCCGGAAGCCGTCGCCGGTATAGCGGCCGTTTTCCCCCAGAAAATCGATGTGCCAGTCGTTCTCCTTCAGGGAGATCCGGGCGGTAAGCCCGCCGTTTTTCACATAAGCCGCGTCTTTTTCCACGCGGATTTCGGGGGCAGAGCCGTCCGGGGTCAGTTCAAACCGCGGGCCCTTCTGGAGGGTTCCCCGGTGATGCCACAGGGTGACCCCGATGACTCCCTCCGCCGGGGAGAACACCTTTGCCCCCAGCACCGGGGTCTGGGTATCCCCCCGGCCGGAGATGTGTTTGGTGGCGATCAGCAGCTTCAGGGCCTGTCCCATCTTTTCCGCCCGCACTGCTTCGCAGGCATAGAGGGGCTCGAATTCCTGCTTTACCACCCAATGTCCGTTTTTAAACTTCACCGGAAAATCGCCTCCCTGCTTTGTTTTTCACAGTATACCAAATTTTCCGGAAATTTACAATGGGTTCAGGCTTTTACGGGACTGATCCAGGCCCGCTTGCCGGAAGCGTCAATGACCTCGCAGCGGACGAAATGATCCCGATCCACCGCGTGATATTCCGCGTGGGTCATGCCCTTTTCCGCCACGCAGCGGGCGGGGGCCCAGGGCGCGTCGGTGTAGAACACCACCATGTCCGCCGGGGAGCAGTCCACGGAGAACACCCGGGCTTCCGGGTCGTAGCTTGCGGCGTGGACGAGGGGGCCCTGGGTGCAATAGAAACTGCCCCGCTTCAGAGCCGCGATGATTCCTTCGGGGGTGCATTCGTCCGCCTGCACCATGGTGAAGCCCGAGCCGGGCTCGGAGAGGTAATAATGGGTATCGTCCCCGCAGAGGAAACGGAACAGCCGGCCGTTGGCGGCGGCGACGTCCAATTGCGCGGTGGAAACCGCCCGGTCGGGGCCGAAGGGCAGGCCGGAAACGGCGTTGTACACCTCCGCGCCCACCACGTCGCCCACGTTTTTCATCACGTCCAGCGTATTCAGGGACCAGTGGGGATGGGCCAGCACCGCCGCGCCGCCCACTTCGTTAATGCGGCGGATGGCGTAATTATAGTCCCGATTGTCCTTTTCCCGGTCAAGGCCCGGATCCGCGCCGCCGGGAAGAATGCCCACCACATGGAGGGCCTGATTGGGCACGTCCAGGAAATCATATTCAATGCCGCTCATGACCAGCATCTTGCCCCGGCGGGTTTCCGGACCGATTTTCCAATGATCGGTCACCACCAGGAAATCATGACCCAGGGCCGCGTAAATATCCAGCGCCTCGTCAAAGCTTTTGCGGCCGTCGCTGTTTTGGGTGTGGGTATGGGTATTGCCGCGATAGACAGGTTTATTGGGATCTACCAGAATCATGTTTTCGCCTCATTTCCAATCGCTTCTGTATGGCTGCCAGCCGGGGCCGGTTATACCGCTGAATGATGACAAAAAGCAGGTTCCCCAGAACGTAGCACAGGGCGATCACCGCCCCCAGCAGGCCCGGCACCGCCCAGGCCAGCAGGGGCGTCACGCAGACAATCAGCGCCCAGTGCACCGCCTCCGCCACACAGGTTTCCCGCACCAGAAGCGCCATGGCCTCAGGGGTGCGGTTCAGGGAAGCCTTCTTTTTCACCACGCCGGGAACGATGCGGCTCATATCCGGAAGCAGATCCTTCCAGCGGCGCACCCCCAGGCGTTCATAGATTTTTCCGCCCTTTTCCCAGGCAAAGGGCCGGAAGGGAAAGGCGTCGGGATGGAACCATCGCCGGGGCAGCGCCTGCCCCACGCAAAAGGACAGAACGCCCCCGATGAACCCCAGAATCAGCGCTTTTAAAAGGCCTCCTCCAAGGCCCGGCAGCCAGGAACGCAGCATGCCCGAATCTCCCCCTTTCCATTTTCTTATTATACACGAATTTCGGCGGTTACGCCATTGCAAATTCTCTCGGCAGGGAGTAAAATATACGCGAATCAAAACACCCGAGAGGAGTTTTTTCCCATGAAAATCTGCGTACAGACCTCCCCCCTGATCGAAAAATTCGGCGTGGACGAAGCCTTCCGCATGCTGCGGGAAGCGGGCTTTGACGCGGTGGATTACAACATCGACATTTCCCTGCCCTACAACGTCATCGTGGAAGGCGGCCACGTGCCTCTTTACGACGCGGACGAGGAGGCGCTGATCGAATACGCCCGGCCCGTGAAGGAAGCCGGCGAAAAATACGGCATCGCCATCAACCAGATGCACGCCCCCTTCCCCTGTCTGGTGGAAAACGAGGAGGGCAACGCCTATGTGATGGAGGCCATCAAGCGCTGCATCCGGGTATGCGGCTATCTGGACTGCAAATACTGCATCGTGCATCCCTTCTTCCTGGGATACGACAAGAAGCTGGATCCTCAGACGGAATGGGACATTAACATCGAACGGTATTCGCAGCTGATTCCCTTCGCCAAGAAATACGGCGTGACCATCTGTCTGGAAAACATGTTCACCGGCTACAAGGGCAAGATTTACGCCGCCTGCTGCGCGGACATGGCCGAGGCCAACCGGTACATCGATTATCTGAACAATCTGGCGGGCGAAAAGGTCTTCGGCTTCTGCCTGGACGTGGGCCACGCCCTGCTGGTGGGCAAGGAAATTTATTCCACCATTCAGGAAATCAGCCGGAATCTGGTGGCGCTGCACGTGCACGACAACGACGGCAGAAACGACCAGCATCTGTTCCCCTACATGGGCGTGATGGACTGGGATCGGTTCGTCAAGGGGCTGAAGGACGCGGGCTACAAGGGTGCGCTGAGCTTCGAAACCTTCAACGCCATTCACGTCATCGACGACGAACTGGCGCAGGACGCGCTGAAGTTCCTGGGCAGCGTAGGCCGGCTGTTTGTGAAACGCATCGAGGAATAAGGGCGAAAAAATTCCGTCCGGGGAGCGATTCTCCGGACGGATTCTTTATATGAGGATATTTTCAGCTTTGTCAGTCCACACCTCCGCCGATGACCGCTTCGCCGGCTTCCTTTTCGCCCTCTTCCACGGCCTCAGCGTCCGGAGCGGTTTCGATTTCCTCTTCGGAAACGGCGGCGGGGGTGTAGTCCGCGGGGACGTATTCGCCCAGGCAGGTTTCGCCGCTGACAACGCCCTTCAGGAAGGTATTCAGCATCTCGACCGCCGCATCTTCGGTCAAATCCGCGCCCAGCAGCTGCACGGAAAGCAGGCCCTCGGGGCTCAGAACCAGGCAGGCGGCGTAATTGCCCACCATCAGCGCTTCGCTCAGCGCACCATGATACAGGCCCAGAGAGAAGTTCTCGCCTGCGGTGGCGTAGCTGTCGGTCACGGTGGCGTACATGGTATCGCCGTCTTCATTGATGGCAGTATCGCCAAGGACCGTGTGATACAGGCTGATTAAATCAAAGTCCGTTTCGTAACCCATGGCAGCAAAACCTTCCCGGGAGAGACCCATGTCTGCCAGGGTGAAATACTGCACCACCATGGCGGTGTCGTCGTCCAGGGTATAGGTGTAATAATTTTCGGCGGTTTCCGTGGCGGTCCAGCCTTCGGGGGTGGCGCAGGTGTATTCGCCGATCTGGACAGTTTCGGCCTGTTCTGCGAAAGCAGCGGTGCAGGTGAGCGCCAGCATCAGGGCCAGCGCCGCAGCAAAGAGCTTCTTCATTTGTGTTTCCTCCTAATTTGCGCCGTTTCCCGGCGCTTTTCAGCGCTATTGTATCAGATTTTGTCCGAGCCGTCAACGTGTTGCCGACGTAGAATCGGCCATGAATT
>CACXHB010000131.1 GCA_902767315.1 uncultured Eubacteriales bacterium | reverse complement strand
AATTCAAGGGGCGGCTGTACGCCGGATTCGTGTGCTCGTTCTTCTCCCATATTTTCGCGGCGCTGCCGCTGATGCTGGCGGCCTACATCGTGGGGCTGCTCATCGACGCGAAGAAAACCGGCGGGGCGTTTGATACCGGCTGGATCTGGAAGTGCATTGTGATTCAGGTGGCGCTGGTGCTGCTGCGGTTCTTCTTTGATTATCTTCGGGCCCGGTATCAGGAATCCATCAGCTATCAGCTCACGGCCCGAGACCGGCTGGCGGTGGGCGACGCGCTCAAGCGGGTGTCGCTGGGCTATTTCCAGCAGATGTCCACCGGCAATATCCTCAATTCCATCACCACCGGCCTTGGCACCCTGGAAAACATGGGCATCCGCATGATCGATAACTTCGTGGGCGGCTATCTGAACTTTCTGGTGGTGTTCATCAGCCTTGCGATATTCAGCCCCCTGACGGCGCTGATCGCCCTGGCGGCCGCGGCGCTGTCCTTCCTGTGCCTGTTGATGATTTCCCATTACAGCGCGAAAAACGCGCCGGTGGAGGCCGCCGCCAATCGGGACATGACCGGCGCCATTCTGGAATACGCCCGGGGGCTGGCGGTGGTCAAGTCCTTCGGCAAAAGCGGCGCTTCCATGGACGCGGTGAAAAAGGCCGTGGGCGACAGCCGCCGCATTCATCTGAAGATCGAATGGGGCTATCTGCCGGCCAACGCGCTGCATCTGCTGGCGCTGAAATGCGGCAGCGTGGGTCTGGCGCTGGCCGCCAGCCTGATGTGCCTGAAGGGCAGCATGGATTTCTCCGTGACGCTGGTGTTCCTGTTTTTCTCCTTCAGCATTTTTGCCAGCCTTGAGCCCATCAGCGACAGCGCCCATACCCTCAGCGTCATTAACGACGCCATGGATCAGCTGGACGCACTGCGGGGCGAGCACCTCATCGACGCGGGCGGCCGGGATATTCCCCTGAAGCGCTATGACATCGCCTTTGATCACGTGGATTTCGGCTACGATTCCCGCCAGGTGCTCCGGGACGTGTCCTTCACCATTCCGGAAAAAACCTCCACCGCCATCGTGGGCCCCTCCGGCAGCGGCAAAACCACCATCTGCAGCCTGCTGGCCCGGTTCTACGACCCCCAGAAGGGCAGCATCTCCATCGGCGGACATAACCTGAAGGAGCTGACCTGCGACAGCCTGCTTTCCAATATCTCCATGGTGTTCCAAAACGTCTATCTGTTCAACGACACCATCCGGGCCAATCTCTGCTTCGGCAAACCGGACGCCACCGAGGCCGAGATGATCGCCGCGGCAAAAAAGGCCCGCTGCCACGATTTCATCATGGCGCTGCCCAACGGGTATGACACGGTGGTGGGCGAAGGCGGCGGCACCCTTTCCGGCGGCGAAAAGCAGCGCATCTCCATTGCCCGCGCCATGCTGAAGGACGCGCCCATTATCATCCTGGACGAGGCCACCGCCAGCATCGACCCGGAAAACGAGCATCTGATCCAGTCCGCCCTGTCGGAACTGACCCGGGGCAAGACCATCATCGCCATCGCCCATCGGCTGGCCACCATTCAGAACGCCGACCAGATTCTGGTGGTGGAGGACGGCCGCATCGCCGAACGCGGCACCCATGAGGAATTGATGCGGCAGAACGGCGTGTACCGGCGCTTCATCGAGATTCGCGAACGGGCCGAGGGCTGGCGCATCGCGGAAGCGTAATCCCTAAAGTCCATTCAAAAAACGGAGGCGACCCTGACGGGCCGTCTCCGTTTCAGATTGCAATCGTGCCCAACGGCACGTGCGGTAAGCGCAGGTTGATTTTTACGTGGGAAAACGCTGCGGCCTTTCGGGTTTCGCCAAAGGCGCCAGATTTCGACTGTCTTATTTGCGCAGGACGAAAATGGCGGCCTTTTTGCCGTTGACCAGGATGTCGTGGCGTTCCAGCAGCTCCAAGTCGGTCTTTTTGGCCGCGGCGGTGAGTTCGGCCTTCAGGGCCGTGAGCACCACCAGCCGGCCGTAGGGAGCCAGCACGGCTTCCAGGCTTTCCAGCATTTCCTGGCAGAAGCGGGAGGGCTCGTCGTTCAGGGGGCGATACAGGCCCCACGGCGGATCGGTGACAATTTCGGTGAAGGCGTTTTCGCCGTACACGGGAATCAGGTCCATGGCGTCCGCCCGGCGCACTTCCATGGGGGAGCCCAGGCGCTTCTGCATGCGGTTCACCGCGTCCATGTCCACGTCCGACAGGCAGATACGTTCCGCCTTGCCCAGCTTTGCCCGGGCCAGCCCCAGGGCGCCGCTGCCGGCGAAGGGATCCAGAAACCGTCCGCCCGCTTCCGGCCGGGCCAGCTGACACATGCAGGCCGCCACGGCGGGGGAAAGCTCGCCTTTTTTGCCGTGGGAGGGGTGGGTGAGCCGCAGAAGCAGCAGCCCGCAGCCGTCGCTGCGGCGCAGCACGGTCAGTTCCGTGTCCGGCGTCATGCGGTTGTTTTTCACGCGGATGGCCCGTTCGAAGGCCTCGCGATATTCCTTTTCCACCCCGGCCAAGCGGTTTGCGTCGGAAAACATGGCCCGGAAGGTTTCAAAACCGTAATCGCGCATGGCCCGCTCCGCGTCGGAAAGGGCACGACGGTCCTGCAAAAACAGCTTGGCCGCGTGGGTGACGCTGCCGCACTTGTCGACCCGGGCGATTTGCAGATAGGTATTGGAAAAGCCGGGGCATTCCGGAAGGTCCGCCCGGGCGGAATACAGCAGGGCCCCGGGCAGCACGGCCTTGGGGGAAAAGCCCGGAACGCTGGAGGCGGCCAGGCGGCGGCAGGCCTCTTCCAGGCCCGCGGGACAGGTGGAATAAAACAATCGCATGAAAGCACCTCGTTTGCCGAAAATTCCCTCCGTCCACCGGGGCGGAGGGAAAAACTCATTGGATTTTAGGGAAGCGTCAGATTTCAGGCACGTGCACTTCCACTTCGCGCTTCTCGGCGCTGGAGCGGATGATGCCGTCGATGATGGCCTGGTTGTTGATGATCTCCTGCCACGGAATGGGGGAGGGGCCGCCGGTGCGGATGGCGTCGCAGAAATCCCGGCACTTCAGGAAGAAGAAGCTCTTCTTGTTGTCCTCCACCTTCTTGGGAATCTTGACCTCCACCTGGTTGCCGTCGATGTCTTTGTAGAGGTAAATGTCGCCCACGCCGCCGTCCCAGGCGCCGCCCCAGTTGACTTCGGGATGGGGAGACTTGACCTTCAGGCCGGCTTCCGTGCCCAGGAACAGGGTGTCGCCCATGGTGTCCATGTGCATGGCCCAGCTCATGCGGAAATCCAGCACCAGGCCGTCTTCAAAGCGAATCAGCGCGCAGGTGAAATCGTCCACGGAGAATTCGCCGCCGCCCTTTACGGGATCGTAGTACTTGGGATTCTTTCCGAAGTAATCGGAGGCATAGGCGGAAACGGTGACGGGCTTGCGATAGCCCACCGCGTTCAGCGCCATGTCCAGTCCGTAACAGCCGATGTCCGCCAGGCAGCCCACGCCGGCCAGATCCTTCTGCACGAAGGTGCGTCCGGGAATGCCCCTGCGGCGGCCGCCGCCGGTCTGGATGTAATAGATGTGGCCCAGTTCGCCGGAGCGGACCAGGTGCTTGATCATCTTCATGTTCTCGCCGTAACGGGGCTGGAAGCCGATGGTGAGAATCTTGCCGGTCTTCTTCTGGCACTTGGCCATTTCAACGGCCTGATCCAGCGTCACGGACATGGGCTTTTCGCACAGCACGTTCACGCCGGCTTCCATGGCTTCGCAGGCGCAGGTGTGATGCTGGGTGTTATAGGTGCAAACGGACACGCCGTCGGGCTTCAGGGCCAGCAGATCGGCGTTTTTCTCGAAGGCGGGTACGTCGGTAAGGCCGAATTCGTCCAGGAACGCCCGGGCCTTGCCGGGAATGATGTCGGAAGCGCCGATGATTTCCACATCGTCCATGTCCAGATAGCTCCGCATGTGGGAATGGGCGATGCCGCCGGTACCGATGATGCCGATGCGCAGTTTTTCTGCCATAAGTAACAACCGTCCTTTCGTAAATTGCAATTGGGATTGACTCTATTATAGCGTATTTGGCGGCGTTTGCCAACAGAAAAGTTTACAAACTGCCGGTTTACTGGTATAATTCAAGGGGCGAAAATGGATAAAAAGGGGGCGTGGCCGTGACCGACGAAGAAATGATGGCCCAGGCCCTGGAACAGGCGTATCTGGCCCTGGCGGAGGGGGAAACCCCCGTGGGCTGCGTCATTGTGAAGGAGGGGCGGATCATCGCCCGGGGCCGTAACCGCCGGGAGACGGAAAAGGACCCCACGGCCCACGCGGAAATGGAGGCCATTCGCGCCGCGGCCCGGGCAACGGGGGATTGGCGGCTGACGGGCTGCGAGCTGTACGTGACGCTGGAGCCCTGCCCCATGTGCGCGGGGGCCATTGTGCAGGCCCGGCTGGCCCGGGTGGTGTACGGGGCGGCGGACCCCCGGCAGGGCTGCGCCGGAAGCGTCTACCGGGTGACCGAGGATCCGGCCTTTACCCACTTCTGTCCGGCGGACGGCGGCGTGCTGGAAAAGGAATGCCGGGCGGTGCTGGACGAATTTTTCAAAAACGCCCGTCAGGGACGCTGAAATTCCCCGGCGTGGGCCTGAAAAAACTCGTAATAGGCCCGAACGGCGGGCAGGTCCGTCCATCGGCGGACGGCTGCGGGGCCCGCGTCCAGGTCGTACACCTTCGCGCCCTTCAGGGACAGCAGGAACGGCGAATGGGTGGCGATGATAAACTGACAGCCAAAGAACCGGGCGGAATCCTCCAGAAATTTCACCAGTTCCAGCTGTTTACCCGGAGACAGGCTGTTTTCCGGCTCGTCCAGCAGATACAGGGCGTTTTCCTGAATGCGCTGGGTGAAGTAATAAAAGGCGCTTTCTCCGTTGGAATGCTCCGGCAGATTGTCCATGAGCTTTTTGCGCACATAACGGGACTGGGTGTTCCGGCGGGACAGGTTCACGGTTTTCAGCCGGTCGTAATCCTCCATGGTGCGAAAATGAAAATCGGAATACTTGGCGTCCATGTATTCCTGAAACAGGTCCTCCCGCTTTTCGTCGATGCCCTGATTCAGGGTGCGCAGGTTCAGCATGAAGTCGAACACGTCGTCGCTGGTGATGGCCCGGCTTTCCGGAGGAACTTCGGTGCGCAGCTCGTAACGGCACGCGTCGGTGTAATCTTCGAAGAAGCTGGAACGGTTGTACCGGCTGTCCCTTTGCAGGCGCAGCTTTTCCGCGATGACGTTCAGCGCGGTGGTTTTGCCCGACCCGTTGCCGCCGTAGAACAGGGTGATGGGCTCGAATTCCACTTCCTCCAATCCCCGGGAGGAGAGCACCTTGAAGGGATAGAAAGTGTCATAGCATTTGCGCAGAATGCCCATGAGAAACCCGGTTTCCCATTCTGCGTCCGGAAAAGTGAAGCGGGAAAGGTAGAGCATGGCGGCCTCCGTGTGAAAGTTTTTTTCCCAGTATAACAGAGAATCAAGAAAAAGAAAAGGAGCGAATCCACATGTCCATTCAGTATTTTGCCAAGGACCGGACCTTTTATCTCTCCGGCGGCGACGTAAGCTACGTGATGCACGTAACGCCGGAAGGCAACCTGATGCATCTCTATTGGGGAAAGCGGGTCACCGACGGCGCGATCATTCCCCGGATCGACTGTTATCCCGAGGGCGCTTCCTTTGACAAACCCGCCCAGCATCAGCCCTGGGAAATTCCCACCCACATCGGCGGCTGGTACGGCCAGGCGGCGGTGGGCGCGGTGAATGAAATGGGCGATGATCTGACGGAACTGAAGGTGGTTTCCCACGAAATTTATCCCGGAAAGCGGGAATTGACCGGCCTGCCCGCCACGTATGTGGAAAAGGACGGAGAGGCCGAGAGCCTGGAAATCCTTTTGCAGGACGCGCTCACGGGGCTTTCCGTGACGGCGGTTTATAGCGTGTACGCCGAAACCGGCGTGATTACCCGCAGCCTGCGCCTGACCAACGAAGGAAAGGCGGATCTGCAGATCACCGGCCTTCTGGCGGCTAGCGTGCCCCTGTACGGCCGGGAGTACGACGTGGTGCACCTGAAGGGCGCGTGGGCCCGGGAACGCCGGGTGGCCCGGCAGAGCGTGGGCCAGGGGGAATATCGCATCTTCAGCCAGCGGGGCGCTTCCGGCCATGAGGCCAACCCCTTTATCGCCCTGTGCGAAAAAAGCGCCACGGAATTCGCCGGAGAAGTGTGGTCCATGAACTTTGTGTATTCCGGCTCCTTCCTGGCCGGTGCGCATGTGGATAACAACGACAATACCCGCCTTTACATGGGCATGAACCCGGATACCTTCCGGTGGCTTCTGCAAAGGGGTGAAACCCTGCAATCCCCCGAGGCGGTGCTGGTCTATTCCGACGCGGGCATGAACGGCATGTCTCAGAAATATCACGCCCTGTATCGCACCCGTCTGGTGCGGGGCGCCTGGCGGGACAAGACCCGTCCTGTGCTGATTAACAACTGGGAGGGCACGTATTTCGACTTTAATGAAGAAAAAATTCTGGAAATCGCCCGGCGGGCGGCGGACATCGGCGTGGAGCTGTTCGTGCTGGACGACGGCTGGTTCGGCCGGCGCAACAGCGACAACTGCTCCCTGGGAGACTGGGTGGAGAATCCTGAAAAGCTGCCCCACGGCATCACCGGCCTGGCGGAGCGCATCAACGCCCTGGGCCTGAAGTTCGGGCTGTGGTTTGAACCGGAAATGATCTCTCCGGACAGCGACCTTTACCGGGCCCATCCGGACTGGTGCCTGCACGCGGAGGGCCGCGAACGGGTGCAGTCCCGTCAGCAGCTGATTTTGGACATGAGCCGGGAAGAAGTGCAGGATTACGTCATCGAGGCCGTGTCCAGGGTGCTGCGGGGCGCGAATATCGAATATGTAAAGTGGGACATGAACCGGAACATGACCGAATCCTTCTCTCAGGGCCGGGATCCCCGCCGGCAGCTGGAAACCCAGCACCGGTATATGCTGGGCCTTTACCGGGTGATGGAGAAGATCACCTCCGATTTCCCGGAGGTCCTGTTCGAATCCTGCTCCGGCGGCGGCGGACGTTTCGACGCGGGTATGCTCTATTACATGCCCCAGACCTGGACCAGCGATGACACCGACGCGGTGGAGCGGCTGTGCCTGCAGTACGGCACTTCTTATGTTTATCCCGCCAGCGCCATGGGCGCTCACGTCAGCGCCGTGCCCAATCATCAGACCGGCCGGGTGACCGGCATGCGCATGCGGGGCGAGGTGGCCATGGGCGGCAATTTCGGCTTCGAGCTGGATCTGTCGAAGCTGTCCGCAGAGGATATTGAAATCGCAAGGCAGCTGGTGTGCGAAGTGAAACAGGCCCGGGAAATTACCGGCAAGGGCGTGTTTACCCGGCTGATTTCGCCCTTTGAGGGCAGCCACGCGGCCTGGCAGTTCGTTTCCCCCGAAGGCGACCAGGCGCTGCTGTGCGTCTATCAGGTGCTGTGTCGGCCCAACACGCCGCCCTTCCGGGTGCGGATGAAGGGGCTGATTCCCGGGGCGATTTACGAAGACGAGGCCGGAAACCGTTACACCGGCGACGTTTTGATGAACATGGGCCTGTGGATGGCGCTGAAGGGCGACTTCACCAGCCGGGTGGTGCGCCTGAAACGGGCGAATTGACGCCCCGGCGCTTGAAGTATGGGCAAAAGCATGGTATAATAGGGAATCAGTGAAGCCTGAATCCATCTATTAAAAAGGAGCGAATTACAATGGCTAAGGTATTGGTGGAAACTTCCGCGCGTCACGTGCATGTATCCGAAAAGGATCTGTATACCCTCTTCGGCGAGGGCTATGAACTCACCGTGAAGAAGATGCTGAGCCAGCCCGGCCAGTTCGCCTGCGCGGAGCGCGTGGACGTGGTGGGCGAGAAGAAGACCCTCACCGGTGTGAGCATCCTGGGCCCCTGTCGTAAGGAGAGCCAGGTGGAGCTGAGCCTGACCGACGCTCGTTCCATCGGCGTGAAGGCCCCCATCCGCGAAAGCGGCGACCTGGAAGGCTCCGGCGCCTGCAAGCTGGTGGGCCCCAAGGGCGAAGTGGTGCTGGAAAAGGGCGTCATCGCCGCCAAGCGTCACATCCACATGACCCCCGCCGACGCTGAGGCCTTCGGCTGCAAGGATAAGGACATCGTCTCCGTGAAGATCGATTCCGACGGACGCGCCCTGACCTTCGGCGACGTGGTGGTTCGCGTGAGCCCCTCCTACGCCCTGGCCATGCACATCGATACCGACGAGAGCAACGCCGGCTGCGTGGCCCCCGGCACCATGGGCGAGGTCATTAAGTAAAAAGGATCCGCTGGGAGAGCCCTGCTCATGCGGCAGGGCTTCTTCCGCGAAATAGAGAAGGAGAGATTCCTATGAAAATTCTGGTCGTCAACGCCGGTTCCTCCTCCCTGAAATATCAGCTGATCGACATGGACAACGAGTCCGTCATCGCCAAGGGCCTGGTGGAGCGCATTGGCATCGATGGCTCTTCCCTGACCCACAAGTACGGAAAAGACACCAAGCAGATCTTCGAAAAGGTTACCGAGATTCCCAACCACACCGTGGCCATGAATCTGGTGCTGGAAGCGCTGCTGGACAAGGAGCACGGCGTGATCTCCTCCGTGAAGGAAATCGGCGCTGTGGGCCATCGCGTGCTCCACGGCGGCGATAAGTTCACCGCCTCCTGCATCGTGGACGCCGCCTGCGAAAAGGCCATCGAGGACTGCATTCCCCTGGGCCCGCTGCACAATCCCGCCAACCTTTCCGGCATCCGCGCCTGCCAGGCCGTAATGCCCGACACCCCCATGGTGGCCGTGTTCGACACCGCCTTCCATCAGACCATGCCCGAAAAGGCCTTCCTCTACGGCGTGCCCTATAAGTATTACGAGGAAGACGCCGTGCGCCGCTATGGCTTCCACGGCACCTCTCACCGTTTCGTCTCCGCCCGTGCCCAGGAGCTGCTGGGCCTGGGTGAGGATTCCAAGGTCATCGTGTGCCACCTGGGCAACGGCTCCTCTCTGAGCGCCTGCGTGGGCGGCAAGTGCGTGGATACCTCCATGGGCCTCACGCCCCTGGAAGGCGTTCTGATGGGCACCCGTTCCGGTAACGTGGACCCCGCCGTGGTGGAGTTCATCGCCAATAAGGAAGGTATTTCCGTCACCGAAACGTTGACCATGCTGAACAAAAAGTCCGGTCTGCTGGCCGTTTCCGGCGTTTCTTCCGATATGCGCGACGTGACCGCCGCCGCCAAGGCGGGCAATCCCCGGGCCAAGGTCGCCCTGGACATGTGGGCGTATTCCATTAAGAAGTACATCGGCGCGTACGCCGCCGCCATGGGCGGACTGGATGCCGTGATCTTCACCGCCGGCATCGGCGAAAACCACGCCATCGGCCGCGGCATGGTGTGCGAAGGCCTGGAGTTCCTGGGCATCAAGCTGGATCCCGAAAAGAACCAGACCTGCTCCGGCCAGGAAGCCCGCATTTCCACCGACGACAGCCGCGTTCAGGTGTGGATCATTCCCACCAACGAAGAGCTGGCCATCGCCCGGGATACCTTGGAGCTGACCCGGAAATAAGGCTTTTTCGAGAAGTTTTTGCGTAGAAGGGACGGAAACGCCCCTTCTCGCGGAAATTTTACTTTACAAAAGACGGCAATATGTTTATAATAGGTTGGGTTAAGGGGGAAAGGCTTTGGCAAGTGTATTGGACGTATCCAGAGCGCTTCGGTATCCCGGTCAGGAATTTCCGTTTCAGGCGGAAATCGAAATCGAGGATATGGAGTTTGCAGGCGACCCCATCGCTTTGAAGGATGTATCCATTCAGGGCGTAGTGGTGGGCGCAGGCGAGCGCGTGAACATTCGGGGGAAAGTCGAAAGCGTACTGAAATCCCGTTGCGTGCGTTGCTTGGAAGAGACGCAGATGCCCCTTACCGCGGAAGTAGACGCGGTATACGCCAAGGAAGAGAACCCCGACGATCCGGATCTGTATCAGTTCGAAGCCTCGACCATCGATCTGACGGATGCGGTAAGGGACGCGCTGATTATGGAGATTCCCATGCGCATTCTCTGCAAGGAGGATTGCAAGGGATTGTGCCCCGTATGCGGCGTGAACCGAAATTTGGTTTCCTGCACGTGCCAGGAGGGTGGCGAGGTTGCAAACCCCTTTTCGGCATTGAAAGCGATTGTTTTAAACGATGAGGAGGTGTAACTATGGCCACACCGAAGGGAAAAGTATCCAAGGCGAGAAGGAATTCGCGTCGTAGCGCGCATTGGAAGCTCTCCATGCCCGGCATCGCCAAGTGCCCGCGCTGCCAGAAAATGAAGCTGGCTCACCGCGTTTGCAAGCATTGCGGTTATTACGATGGCGCTCAGGTGGTAAAGGTGGACGAGACCGCCGCCAAGTAAGGCCCGATTCGTCTCAGGTTCCTCTCCGGAAACGGAGAGGGATTTTTTTATGCAATCCCCCCGATTTCGCCGGAAAAACCGCATTTTTCCTCCGTTACAAAAAAGTGCGTACTTTACAACGGGGCGCGGCGGTGTTATGGTATTGCCGGCGGGCGGGAAATATCTGCCCGGAAATCCGTCTGGAGCGGATCATTGAAAGAAGGAGCGTAATATGAACCAGAGCCAGCGGCGGCAGTACCTGATTCAGGCCCTTTTGGCGGAACGGCCGGAATACGACGGCTGGGGCGTGCCCCAGGACGCAGAGGAGCAGAAGCGGCTTTTGCGAGGGCTGCTGAACGTGCGCCCGCCTCAGGAGTGCGACGGGGAATTTCTGAAAATACAGGACGCGTATCTGCGCCAGGCCATTGCGGAAAAGGGCGTGACGGACGCGGGCGATTTGAAGCCTCCGCAGCCGGGGCTGTATCTCTGGCAGGGAGATATTACCACCCTGAAGTGCGACGCGATTGTAAACGCCGCCAATTCCGGCATGACGGGCTGTTATGCCCCCAATCATCGCTGCATTGACAACGCCATTCATACCTTTGCCGGGGTGCAGCTGCGGTTGGCCTGCGCCGGGATCATGGATCGTCAGGGCTTCCCCGAGCCCCCGGGACGCGCCAAAATTACTCCGGCCTATAACCTGCCCTGCAAATACGTGCTGCACACCGTGGGCCCCATCGTTCGCGGCCAGCCCACGAAGGCAGATTGCGAAACCCTGCGCAGTTGTTATCGTTCCTGCCTGTATCTGGCGGCGGAGCACGGGCTGGAAAGCCTGGCGTTTTGCTGCATCTCCACCGGCGAATTCCATTTTCCCAATGAACTGGCGGCGGAAATCGCCGTTCAGACGGTGCGGGATTTCCTGAATCCCGCGATCAGCATCAAAAAGGTGATTTTCAATGTTTTCAAAGAATGCGACAAAGAAATCTATCGGCGATTGCTCGGGGCAGATTGAACGTCTGAGCCGGGCGCTGATCGAGGCCGAAGCCGTTGTGATCGGCGCGGGCGCGGGCCTTTCCACCTCCGCGGGCTTTACCTATTCCGGAGAGCGGTTTGAGAAAAATTTCGCGGATTTCGCCGGGAAATATGGCTTTTCGGATATGTACGCCGGGGGCTTCTATCCCTTTCCCACCCGGGAGGAATTCTGGGCCTATTGGAGCCGGTATATCTTCTTAAACCGCTATCAGCCCGCCCCGAAGCCGGTGTATGAAACCCTGCTTCACCTGGTGCAAAACCGGGATTATTTCGTCATTACCACCAATGTGGACCACTGCTTCCAGAAGGCGGGCTTTGACAAAAAGCGCCTGTTTTATACCCAGGGAGATTACGGCCTGTTCCAGTGCAGCGGCCCCTGCCGCCCGGAAACCTGGGATAACGAAGGGGCGATTTGCGAAATGGCGGCCCGGCAGAAGGACATGCGCATTCCCTCGGAACTGATTCCCACCTGCCCTCACTGCGGCAGGCCCGCCACCACCAACCTGCGGGCAGACGATAAATTTGTGGAGGACGAAGGCTGGCATCAGGCGGCGGAACGATACGTCCAGTTCCTTCGCACCCGGGGAAAGCAGAAAATTCTCTTCCTGGAATTGGGCGTGGGTTATAACACCCCGGGCATCATTAAGTATCCCTTCTGGCAGATGACCGCGCAAAACCCCCGGGCGATTTATGCCTGCCTGAATGCCGGGGAGGCTTTCGCCCCCGAGGAGATTCGGGCCAGGGCCATCTGCATCAACGGGGACATCGGGGAAATATTGAACGGGATGCGCATTTGAAAAGGCGCACCCCGTCGGCGTTTTATAACAGATCCCGGAAATGGGAAAGGCGATGGAAGGTAGAATAATTTGCGTCGTGATAATTGTGGGCGCCGTTCAGCGCCGTGCGGCACAGATACACCAGATCGTCGCCTTCAAAGAAGAAATCCACATACTGGAAGCCCACCTGAGCGGGGTCTTCCCGGCGGAAATCCTGTAAATCGCACACCAGGCTCCATTCCGACAGATCGCGGCTGGCGATGAGGGAGAGCAGGTTGCGGCTGTTGGAATTTTCCGCGTCCAGAATCCGGCTGACGATGGAGAAATACCGGCCGGACGCCGCGTCCCGGCGAATTTCAAATTTGGAATGGTTGCCGAGGAAGGCCATGGCCCGCTGATAGATCAGGGGATTTTCCGGATGATCGGTATCCACCCGGAACACCAGCGCCCGGCCGTAATTGGGCGTGCAGCGGCGCATATCGTAGCGCATGACGTTTACCAGCTGGCCCCGGGGGTCTATGGTCAAACAGCCCTCGATGCACCCGGCGCTGGGGCCCTGAGCCGTGCCGGGCCAGGCGGGGTCATAGGGCAGGGGCTCCGAAAACACCCAGGAGGCGGGATCCAGCAAATCGGCGTTCTCCGGCGCGGACATCACCATGGCGGCGTGACCGCCCAGAGCCCACGCGCCCCATTCCAGGGTTTCCCACAGCCGTCCGGCATAGTAAACGGGCGGCTGTGGGTTTTTGTGAACCCCGGCGGCGTTTACCCGGCCCGCGCCCCGCAGCAGCGCCGTGGGCGCGCAGAAGGAGCGTCCGCCGTCGTCGCTGCGGGCGATGAGCAGATCGCCGTATTCGGTGGAACAGGCCAGCATGTACACCGCTCCCCGGTGGAAAAACAGTCGGCCCCAGAAGCAGGGCATCAATTCGCAGGCGTAATTCCAGGTTCGGCCGTCGTCCTCGCTGCGGAAAATCAGCGTCAGGTTCTGGGGCGCGGCGGAGGCGAAAACGTCCATGGAGGCCAGCAGCGCGCCGTCCGGCAGCCGAAGCAGACTGGGGGAGCACAGGGCCGAACCGGAGAAGGAATAACAGTCGTCCTGGGGATGCAGATAATTCACCACTGTGCCCACGGCCTCGCCGGTGCGTACCAGGCGAAGGCGGCTGGCGCGGTCTCCCCGGCTGATCTGGAAGGCGTAGTCCCGGTGATCGTCCAGGCCCCGCAGGGTAAAGGCGCAGTCCTTCGTGCGCCCCACTTCCTGAAGGGCCTCGCCCCGGGGTGCGCAGCGCACGATGTATTCCCCTTCGCTGGAAGCAGGCAGCCATTGGCAGGTGAAGCCGCCGGCAAAGGGCGCGATGCGGCAGACGTAGGGCTCCCCAGGGTTCCACATGAGCGGCGCATAGGGCGCGTAACTCCAGGCGGTGCAGGCTTTCATGGATCCATATCCTCCTTTGAATGCGGGCGGGAAAAATATGCGTCCTCACGCCCGGAATCTGTATGGAAAGTAACAACAGTATAAGCGCTTTTCTGCCAAAAAGCAATGCCGCGGTAAAGTTTTTGGATTTCCGGCGCAGCTATTGACATTGGCTCTGCCGGCGGAAAATCCCATATGGGATTTACGGAGGGGAACACGATGGACAAGAACAAGCTGCGCATGCTGAACGAAATCAACAGCGCCATCATTCAATTTCGCGGGAATTATTCCGCCTGGTGCAAAGCCCACGGCATCGGCTATAACGAGATGCTGGTGATGTATAGCATTCGGGAAAAGGGATATTGTATGCAAAAGCAGATTTGCGACCAGTACCTTTTGCCCCGGCAGACCATCAACCACGTAATCAACGCCCTGCGTGCGCAGGGAATTCTGCGGGAGCAGGCGAGCCTGGCCCCGGGCCGGGAGAAGGCTTTCGTACTGACGGAGCGGGGCGAAAGCTACATGGGGCCGTTTCTGGCTTCCATGAACGCCATGGAAGCCCGGGCGGTACTGCGGATGGGCCCGGAAAAGCTGGCGGAATTGACGGACCTGATGGAGCAATACAGTCAGGCGCTGCGAAAGGCCATGGAAGAAACGAGGGAAACAGGCAATGGACACGGCGAAACGCTACGGTTCTGAAAAAATTGGGAAACTGCTTTTGCAGCTGGCCCCGCCGGTGATGCTGGCGCAGCTGATTCAGGCGCTGTATAACATTGTGGACAGCCTGTTCGTGGGGCGCTATTCCGCCTCGGGCCTGACGGCGCTTTCCATCATTTACCCGGTGCAGCTTCTGATGATCGCCCTGGGGGTGGGCACCGGCGTGGGGCTCAACACCCTGATGGCCCGGCAGCTGGGCCTGGGCGAGGAAAAAAGCGCCCGGGAATGCGCCGGCGTGGCCGCTCCCGTGGGGGCGGCGCTGTGGCTGATTTTTGCTGTGGCGGGGTATCTCGCAATGCCCGCCTACGCACACATGTCCACAAAAGACCCGCAGGTGATCGCGGACGTGATCTCCTACGGGCGCATCGTCTGCGTGTTCAGCCTGGGGCTGTTTCTGGAAAGCATGTGGACAAAGGTGCTTCAGGCCGAGGGGGACATGAAGACCCCCATGTTCGCCCAGATCGCCGGAGCGGCCCTGAACATTTTGCTGGATCCGGTGCTGATTTTCGGCCTGGGCGGCCTGCCGGAAATGGGCATTGCCGGCGCGGCGGCGGCCACGGTGGCCGGGCAGGTGCTGGCGGCGCTGGTGGTGATGAAAAAGGGCCTGCGCAAAAGCCCCGGACTGAGCGGCTATCCCCGATTTCTGAAGGTCATTTTCCGCCTGGGCGCTCCCAATATGCTGATGCAGTCGGCGTATACCTTTTATATCCTGGGCCTGAACCTGATTCTGGCGGGCTTTTCGGACCATGCGGTGACGGCGCTGGGCCTGTATTATAAGTGGCAAACCTTCTTCTTTATTCCCCTTGGAGCCATGCAGACCTGCATTGTGCCCATCGTCAGCTTCAATTACGCCGCAGGCGACGTGCAGCGCTGCCAGAAAACCCTGAAAACTGTGGTGCTTTTCGGTCTTGCGCTGATGCGTCTGGGCACCCTGTGCTTTGAATGCATCCCCGGGCCGCTGCTGCGGGCGTTTACCCGGCAATCGCAGGTGATAGAAATCGGCCGGTTCGGCTTTCGAATCATTGGCGTAAGCTTTCTGCCCATGGTCACTTCGCTGATCTTCCTGGTGTTTTTTCAGGCCACGGGCTTCGGGCTGAAAAGCGCCGGCCTGACGCTGATGCGCACGCTGGTGCTGTTTGTGCCCCTGGGCTATCTGTTTTCCCGGTGGGGTCTGCACGCCTTCTGGCTGACCTTCCCGGTGACGGAGCCCCTTACCTCCCTGCCGGGCGGCGGCTCCTACCGGGCCTTCCGGATATATCCCTACGTTTAGGAATGCCGCGGCGCAAATTTTCTTTGTCGCCCGGTCGAAAATTTCGGAAAAGGGCTTTACAAAGGCTGGAAAGTATGCTATAATCATTTTCGTTGTCAGCAAGTGTTGTCGACGAAAATGGGGCATTAGTACAGTTGGTAGTACGCTACACTGGCAGTGTAGAGGTCAGGAGTTCGAGTCTCCTATGCTCCACCAGATTGTCCACCGTGATT
>CACXHB010000130.1 GCA_902767315.1 uncultured Eubacteriales bacterium | reverse complement strand
CGGCAGTATCACGTCCACCACCCCCGCCAGGTTCTGGCCGAAGTCCATCATTACCGCGTCGCCATCGGACCACACGGCCATGGGCGCAGTGCTCTCGAATTCGATGATGGGCGGGATCAGCATGGGCTCCATCCGGGTGGGAACGGGGGCATCGTAATAAACGATGGGATCCTTGAAATACCAGCCCCGGCAATCGTGAGTAGCGACGAGGTCTTCCATCAACTTCACGGGGCGGAAGCTGCCCTTGAAATCCGGCAGGTTCCATTCGGGCGCGTCTTCCCGGGCGTCGTAGACGGTGCCGTCGAACACGGAGGCGAACTGATACCCGCCGTGGCCGCACTGCCAGGTTTCGTCGGTGACGATGAGTTCTTCACGGCCGTCCTGATAGGTCAGGCGCAGCATGGCGGTGAGGCAGGGCTGACCCATGAATTCGGCTACGTTGCCCTCGTTATATTGCAGCAGCCGGTTCACGCCGGGGTTATCCCGCCAGCCGGAGGCCACGATGGCGGCCAGGCAATGGCGGCCGGGCTTCAGCATGTCGGTCAGGTCCGGATACATGACGTACTGGCACTGGCGAATGTAATCGGTGAAGGCGGGATCCAGCTTTTCCAGATCCAGCAGATCATCTTCTCCGTCCAGATACACGTGCTGATAACCGATGCCGCAGACGTACAGGCAGGCGTCCTTCAGGCCCTTCGTCACCGTGAAATCCCGGCGGAAATAGGTGGGCCGCTCCTGCACGGGATCGGAATCGCCGATCCAGGGGGCCTTCCAGTCCACCCGGGCGTTGTAGAAAAAGTCTTCGTAAGGGGCGCTTTCTTCGCCGGCTTCGTCCCGAATTTCCAGCGCAATGCCCAGCTCCACGCCTTCAGGCAGGGCGGGACCGGCGTAGGCGATGGACTGTTCGGCGGTTTCCACCCAGCCGCTGTCCCAGAGAATGTCGTTTTCCCGATATACCACCGCATGGCAGGCGCTCTGCCGGCCGCCGTCCCGGTCGCTGCGAACGGCCCAGCCGAATACCGGGTGTTCCTCACCAGTATAGTGAGAACGGGTCGCGGGAGTCACTCGGCCGTAGTCCAGGGTCCATTGGGTGATCTGCAGCATGAATTTCCCTCCAGTATCTCATATTTTAAACGGTTTAAAAATCTTGCAAAAGGAAGTGCCCCGATGGTTTCAGGGGCGATTTTGAGTACATCGAACACATTGAGTGGATTTACGGATGCGCAGTTCGCAGGGGATAATGGTGTTGCACTGTTCCGGGGCCTGGCCGTGAATTCGGGCCACGGCGGCGGAGACGGAGGCGTTGGCGATGGCTTCAATATCCTGAGTGACGCTGGTAAGGGGGGTCACCGCCACACGGGCGTACCAGCCGTCGTCGAAGCCCGCCACGCGAATCTGTTCCGGCACGGAAATGCCCCGCTCCATCAGGGCGTTCAGCGCCCCCACGGCCATCATGTCGTTCAGGCACAGAAGAGTATCGGGCAAATCCTTCGCCCCCAGCACGAAGCGGTAGGCGTTTTCCAGGGTGATTTCCGAAACGCGATGGATTTCCGGGGCAAGACCGGCCTGGGCCAACACTTCCCGGTAACTCTCCTCGCGGATGTCGATGGTTTCTACGCCCCGGGAGCCGGTGAGGAAGGCGACGCGCTTTCCGCCGGTGGCTACGGCGTGCGCTGTCAAAAGCCGCATGCCCTCCTGCAGATTGCTGGCCACGCCGGGGGCGTTTACGCCCGGATGCCGGGCGGTGGCGAACACCAGGGGAATATCCAGGCCGTTGAGCTCCGCCACATATTCCGCGTCCAGATCCGGCCGGTTTACCGGCGCCAGCAGCACGGCTTCCATGTTGTTCTGCACAATGCTGCGCATGACGGCGCGTTCCCGGGAAAGGGATTCGTTGGTAAGAAAAATGGAAAGCTGGTACCCGGCGGCATCCGCGGCCAGGTTGACATAATGCACCAGCGAAGCGTAATAGACGTTTTGAATATCCGGCACCGCCAGGGCGATGCGGCCGCTGCGGCCCCGGGCCAGGCTGCGGGCGTACTGATTGGGGGTGTACCCCAGGCGAGCCGCCTCCGCCTTTACCCGGCGGGTGGTCTCCAGTTTTACCAGAGGGCTGTCATTCAGCGCCAGGGACACGGTCGCCGTGGAAAGATGGAGAGAGGCGGCAATATCCCGAATCGTAACGCGCATGAAACGCAACCTCCGTATTAAAGCGGTTTAAGTTCCTGAGTGCACTATATCACAGGACAATGCAAATGTCAAGCATTTGTGAAAAGTCTTATTTTTGTCACATTTTAGGGACAGGCAGAAGAAAACGGCGCAATGCCCTTGGCAGAAAACCCGGGGGCAAATATGAGTAGGAAAAACTGTAATAAAAAATTCATATTTTGAATTTTGCAGCGAAGGGAGCGTTTGACACCGGCGAATTTGGGCGGTATAATCGGTGCAAGCAAGCTGGAATCAGTCTGAGCAAAGGGAAGGAGAAGTTTTTATGAAAATGGTAAAGGATAAAAAGCTGGTCGTCGGCGCGGATTTCGCCGGCTATCCCCTGAAGGAGGCCGTCTGCGCCCATCTGCGGGCCAAGGGCTGGGAAATTGAGGATCTGGGCGTGAAGAGCCCCGACGACAACGACACGGAAAACATGTTCCACCGGGTGGGCCTGCGGGTAGGCGCGAAAATTTCCGAAGGGGAATACGAGCGTGCGCTGCTGTTCTGCGGCACCGGCATGGGCATTCATATCGCCGCCAGCAAATGCCCCCATGTGCATGCGGGCGTGGTGGAATCCGTTCCCGCGGCGCTGCGGGCCATCACCGGCAACGGCGTAAACGTGCTGGCCATGGGTGCGTTCTATGTGGCGCCGGCCATGGGCTGCGACATTGCGGACGCGTACCTCAACGCTTCCCTGGGCAGCGGCTACGAGTGGTGGCACAATTTCTATGAATTCCACAAGCTGGCCATCGACGAATTGGAGGCCTTTGATTACGAAACCTACAAGGCCAACGGATTCAAGATGAAGCACCTGGGGGATTACGATCTGACCCTGGAAACCAAGCCCGAGGAATAAGCCGGGTTTGCAAAAATAGACAGATAGCCGAAGCCGCGGGACGGTTCCGGCTATTTGTGTTACGCGGGAGAAGCAAAAAATGAAATTCAGCATGGGCCCGGAACAGGTGATTTTGCGGGGGATTCGGCCGGAGGAGCAGCTTTGGGGAGCGTATCAGTTCCCACGGCCCTACGATTTGGGAGACCGGCTGGTGGTGGCGGTGCATGTGACGGAGGACAACATCAAATCCTTCGGCCAGCAGAACCGCTGGATGGAGAGCCGGGATCGGGGAAAAACCTGGCGGGAGATCGATCCCGCGGTGGCCGCGGAGTGCGGGCTGCGGCTGCCGGATGGAGACCGGATTTATTTCCCCATGGAAAATGGCGTGAGTCTGGCAAATTACGCGCCGGAACCCCAGGAATACCTGACCCCCGGATACGATTTTTCCCGGCAGGCGGAGGAGGGCACGCTGCCCATTCCGGACGGATTCACCTGCTGGCCCGGGGGCGTTCAGATTAACGCCTACGACGCGCGTCGGTTGCCGCCCAGTCTGGCTGGGAGTGAATGGCGCATGCTGCGTATTCCGGCGGGAGAGACCCGGCCCATTGAGGAACGGGCGGCGGTGGACTGGCCGTATCTGACCCGGGTGGTGTTCAACGGCCCGGGCTATGACGCCATCCTCAAGCCCATTTTTCCCAGGGGCACGCCCAAATTGGGGCCGGACGGGGCCATATGGGTCAGCGCCTTTTCCGGCGAAGGACATCTGGATCCGGAAAACGGGCAATACAGTCCGTATTATTCGGCGGAGCTGTTCCGTTCCGAGGATCGTGGGCGCTCTTTCCAGCGGCGGGGACATATGGAATATCCCGCGGACGGCAGGGAATATCCCTATCAGAGCGGCGGTTTCAGCGACAGTGATTTTGAATTTATGCCGGACGGCTCCATCTTGTGGCTGTTCCGCAGCGCCTGGTATGCGTCTACCGGATACGAATGGGCGCCGATGTACTGGGCGCGTTCCATGGACGGCGGATTTACCTGGACAAGGCCGAAGGAATTCGCCCCGGTGGGCATTTTACCCCGGCTGTGCACCCTGCAAAACGGGATCACTCTGGCGCTGTATGCCCGGCCCGGCATTTTCATGAAGGCATGCAAAGACGGCAAGGGGCTGGAATGGTCGGAGCCCTTTGAAATCATGACCGCCGGCGACCGCAGCGCGTTGGCCAACGTTTCGGTGAAAAGGCCAAGATTTCACGATTGGGACGGGGCCTGCAACAATCCGGAAATGCTGCCGCTGACGGAGAACAGTGTGCTGGTGTTTTACAGTGATTTCTATTATCCGGACGGGGAAGGAATCAAGCGAAAGACCATTCTCTGCCGGGAAATTACGATAGAGCCCTGACAGAAACGTCCTTAAAGGATTCGACCCCGGGAGAGGTCCGGAGAGGGCCGCAGCCCTCTCCGGCAAATCCCCCCGAGGCCCCCTGCGCCGCGCGAAGCGGGGCGCAGGGGGCCTCGAGGGGATTATATGCAAAAGTCACCGTCGCCGAGCATACGCAGGGTAAGATCAGCGGGGCAATGATGGGCAAGACACAGGCGCACGTTGGGGCCGTCGCAGGCCTGATAGAAATCTTCCGCTTCCGATTGGGTCAGGCCGCCGCGCATCTTTCGGGCGATCAGCCGTTTTTGCAGCAGAGCCTCCTCTGCATGAATGAAGCATGAAAAATCCCGGGGCAGCTCCCGCCAGCCTGGCGCGTCCAGCAGAAGCCAGTTTCCCTCCACCAGCAGCACGTCCCCGGTCACGGTCACGCCCTGGGGGGATACGTCGTGAATGCGGCGATCGTATACGGGCCAGGTTCCGCCCTGCTGCCGCGCAAGGGTCAGGGCCCGGTGCAGGCCGGCCAGATCAAAGCTTTCCGGTGCGCCCTTGATTTGAGAAAGGAGCACTTCCCGCCCCTGACGCAGGGTGGTATGGCTGCGCAGATAGGCGTTGGGAAAGTGAAACCCGTCCATCCCCAGGGCCTGAAACCGGGGTGCGTCCGGCAGATTTTCCGCCAGCAGCGCCAAAAAGGCGGCCAGGGTGCTTTTCCCGGCCCCGGGAGGAGCGGCCAGCAGGGCCACAATGCGGCGACCGGCCTGACGCTGCTTTTGGGCAAGGCGTTTCACCAGAGGAAGCAGAACATGTTCCACGCAGGAATCTTCAAACTGCGCGTTTACAGAAAAGCCGTTGATTTCCAGGGTATACTGCATATTCCATCACCGGAATCATTATAGCATTTTAAAACGCGCAAATACAAGCCGGGCACATTGCATTTTCTGTCGAATCCGGATATAATCAAATCAAGGAAGAATGAAAATTGGGGGGATTCGAATGTTTTCCGGCGGACTGAAAAAAGGAGATGTGATCGGCATTGCGTCGCCCAGCCACATTGCCACCCACGAAGATTATGATCCCATTTTCCGGGCCATCGAGGCCATGGGGCTGGGGTGGAAGGCGGCGGATCACCTGTTTGACGCGGACTGGGGATATGCCAACAGCGATGAAAACCGGGCGGCGGACCTGAACCAATTGATTTGCGACGACCAGGTGAAGATGATCTTCTTTGGCGGCGGCGAAGGGGGCGACGAGATCATTCCCCTGATCGACTATCAGGCGGCCAGGGAGCATCCCAAAATCTGGATGGGCTTCAGCGACGGCACCAGCGTGCTCAGCGCCATACGGCACCGGGCCGGGCAGACGGTGTATTACGGCCAGTCTCCCAGCAACCTTCTGGACGAAAGCGAATACAATCGCCGACAGTTTGCGGCGCATATCCTTCAGGGGAAGCCCGGCTGTCATGAAAAAAGCGGCCCCTGGCGCACGCTTGTGCCCGGGAAGGCCCGGGGCGTGCTTTCCGGCGGATATTTGGAGAATTACACCTGGCTTTCCAACGCCGGATGGATTCTGCCGGAGGAGGGAAAGGAGTATATCCTGGTATTGGAGGAGCACCGGATGTTCTTCGGGCCCGAGCATTTCAGCGACGAGATAGGCCGGCTGGAGCAGGCGCCCATCTTCCGGCAGGCGAAGGGCGTGCTGTTCGGGCTGTATGCCGACGAACCCAACGAATCTGTGCTGCAGCGCATGGAGCGGCTGGGCCGGCGGCATGGCATTCCCGTGGCCTATTGCGAGGATTTCGGGCACGGAAAGAACAACGCCATTTTCCCGCTGGGAGCCACGGCGGAGCTGGATACCCGGGAAGGAACGCTGCGATATTTCTACGAATAAAAAAGGACGGCGCGAAGCCGTCCCGAATGAATTATGAAAATTTTCTGGGGCGCCGGGGGCTTTCGTAAGGGGAAGTCCGGCGAAATCGATCCCGGCGCCTATTGAAACCGCTCCCGCGGGAACGGGGCTCCGCCGGATTTAATTCACGGCGGTCATGGTGCTGCCGCACCGGGGGCAGATGCTGCCGCCGGAGGCGCAGGTGGTGCCGCAGCTGGAGCAGGTGCTCACCCGGCAGCCGCAGCCCCGATTGCAGCTCCCGGCGGCATTCTGGCAGCCGCAGCCGGTGGTGGTTCCGGCGGTGGAGGCGGTGGTATCCGCCGCTACGGCGGAAGCGTCCTTAAAGGCGCAGGAGGACTGGGGGAACAGCGGCAGCGAGAAGAATTCATCGCACACGGATTCGGCGAACTCTTCGCAGGGAGGAATTTCGCAGAAGCCATAGGTGGGCACCATGATGTCCACTTCGGCCAGAACCTTCAGCACCACAGAGACGCAGATGGTGATCTGGAAGGTGCAATCGCCTATGTAGGAACCGGACACGCAGATGGCGCTGACCAGGCTTTCCAGGGTGAAGGGGATGATGGATTCCTCAGGCACGCACAGCAGAACGTCCTTGGTGACGGTCACGGTGGACTGGCCCATCCATTCCTGGCAGCGCTGGTCTGTAAAGAGGATGTCAATGGGCACATCCACGCTGCACTTCACCCGGGCGAACTGGGGCCGGTCGCACATGCGTTCGATGCTCAGGTTGGAGATGTTGCCCTTGATGGTGGAAGAACGGCAGCTTTCGAAGGTCCAGTTGCCGCAGGGCTGGGGCAGGGGGCCGGTGGCGTTGGCGGCGTTTTCCACCGCTTCTTCGTGGGTGAGGGGTGCGTTGCAATTGGCGCAGGTGCAGGTGCAGACGTTGCCGTCGCAATTGCACTTGCAGCCGGCGGAATTGTTCTGGCAGCCGCAGCCGGCGGGCAGCACGGGCACGATATTGGAAACCACGACCTTCTTGTCGCTGAGCTGTTCCTGCTGCAGGCAAGCGTCGTAAACATTCTTCACCTGAATGCAGACGCGCTTGTTCAGGCCGTTCAGGATATCGTTACCGGTGGCAGTGCCGGGGCAGGTGCAGGTATTGGCGTTTTTGTAAGAGTAGAAAGACATTTCGACTCCTCCTTGGCTTTGTTCTGCGGTTTTGCCAACCACAATGCATCATATGAATCTTGCGAAAATCGGTGCAAAAGGTTATAATATAGAAAAAGCCAGGATGTATGAGGTGCATATATGGAAATTCGGGTTCAGTATAACAACGATTTGGCCTTCCGCAAATGGGTGGCCTTTCAGCGCATCTATCGTTCGAAAAATGTGAAAAAGCGGGTGGCCGTCGAACTGGGCATTGCGGCGGCGGCGGCGCTGGGGGCGATCCTTTTGTGGATTTCCGGCACCAGCGCGAAAAATTCCATCTATTTCTTTTACGCTCTGGTGATTCTGGCGGTGGTATTGCTGGCGCGGTTTCTGCGGGCGCTGGTGATTCGGCTGCGGATTCGCAAATCCACCCCCGGCCGGGAGGCCCGGGAATTCGTATTCGGTTCGGAGGGCTTTACCTTCGGCCCCCTGAACGAGGAGGGCGAGGTGCTTACCACCCGGTGGGGAGATATCGACCGGGTGTATATTACCGGACGGGTGATTTTCCTTCTGTGCATGTCCCGGAAGCATTGGGCGGCGGTGGACCGCACCAAACTGGTGGAAGGGGACTGGAATGATCTGATCAAGCTGTTGAAGGAAAAGCTGCCTGCCCATAAGATTTACGGCGGAAAATAAAAAGGAGGAGTTCTTTATGAAACAGATTCGCATCGGTACCTGTATCCCCGGCCCCTTCGCGGAGCAGTGGCTGCCCCACCTGGTGAAGGCGGGCTTTGAGACCGCCTCCATCAACAACCACATGGACATGTACGGCATCAAGATGGAGGAGCAGGCCCCGAAGCTTCTGAAGCTTCTGGAAGGCACGGGGGTGGAGATCACCACCTTTGGCTACTACTGCAACGCCCTGCAGAACGAGGACCACAAAAAGACGCTGGAGTATGCCATTGACAACGCGCATCTCTACGGCGCTACCACCGTTTCCACCTTTGCCGGCGCTCTGGAGGGCCAGAGCGTGGACGCTTCCATGAAGAAATTCGGGGAAGTCTTCCGGGAACTGGCCAAGCGTGCCGAGGATAAGGGCGTGCGCATCGCTATTGAAAACTGCCCCATGGGCGGCACCTGGGACCGTCTGACCTGCAACCTGGCCATGAATCCCCGGGCCTGGGAGATGATGTTCCAGGAAGTGGATTCCCCGGCGCTGGGCCTGGAATGGGAGCCCGCGCATCAGATGATTCAGCTCATCGACCCCATTCCCCAGCTGCGCAAATGGGTGCATAAGGTGTATCACATGCACGGCAAGGACGCGACGGTGGACATGGCCGCCGTGCGGGAATACGGCGTGATGTGCAATTCCGACTGGTATGCGCCGGAGCGCACCGTGGGCTTTGGCGACACCAACTGGCGGGACGTGTTCTCCATTCTGCACAAGGGCGGTTACGAAGGCGACATCTGCGTGGAAGGCTATCACGACCCGGTATATTCCCGGGAATGGGAAATGACCGGTCAGCTGCACGCGCTGAATTACCTGAAGTGGTGCCGCGGCGACGTGTACACCCCCAATCCCTGGACGGTAGGCTTCTAAAAAACGCAATTGCCCGGCTGAACGTAGGGTTCAGCCGGGCAATTTTTTGTGAAAGAAATCAGCGGGTCAGAAGTGCCGGGGCCTCCTGCTGGGAGAGGGAGAAATCTCCAAAGAAGGCGACGCGGCCCGCGTAATTGACGTATTTTTGCAGAATTTCGCCGGCCAGGCCGGTGCTGAGTCGGAAAAAAACCGCACAGACCAGTTCCTTGGACACCAGCAGGTTCTTGCAGCCGGTTTCATATTGGTCGAACGTCAGCAGATCCAAAGCGGAGGAACAGGGAAGCCTCAGAAGCCCAGGTGGAACACGCCGAGGCCCTCCAGCAGAATTTTCAGGCCCACCAGAATCAGCATTACGCCGCCGACGATCTGGGCCTTATCCTTCCAGCGAGCGCCGAACACGTTGCCGATGATGACGCCGGAGAAGGAGATGACGAAGGTGGTAGCGCCGATGAGCAGCGCCGAGGGAATGATCTGCACGTCGGGCTCCATGCCGAAGGTAACGCCCACGGCCAGCGCGTCGATGCTGGTGGCCACGGCCATGATGAACAGGGTCTTCAGATCCACCTTATCCCCCAGGCCTTCGTCCTCGTCGTCGCCGCCCTTGACCACGTCGAAGATCATTTTGGCCCCCAGGAAGGCCAGCAGGGCAAAGGCGATAAAATGATCGTACTTGTCCACATAGGAGGCGAACAGCTGACCCAGCAGCCAGCCCAGGGCGGGCATGATGGCCTGAAAGCCGCCGAAGAACAGGGCGATGAGCGCCGCCTTCTTATAATGAATCTTCGTCATTTTCAGACCGGAGCAGATGGCTACGGCAAAAGCGTCCATGGAAAGGGAAATGCCGATGAGAATGATTTCAAAAATGCCCATGGGTCAATCCTCCAATTTTTAATCGCAATATTCCTGGGGAAGGTGCGCATAGGCGGGCACGTCCTGCCAATGCACCACAAAGCCCGCGCCCTTGGCGCAGAAGACGGAATCCGGCGTATCGTCCGCCAGGGGATTATAACCGCTTTCCGCCACAAGAGCGTCCGCGTCCCGGGCGAGGGTGTAATGATCCAGCCGGTAGGTGAGGGCCCCGCGGCCGTGGGTCTGGGCCGGCAGGTTCCGGGCATATTCGGAAATTTCCCGGAAGGTGGCCTGGCCGGAGATTTCCACCATGTCGCCTGCGTACACCGGAGGTTCGCAATCCGCCCGCAGCCGGGTCATGTCTCCGGCAAGGCGGCCGTAAAGCTCCGCCGGAGCCCGCAGGGTAAAGGCACAGACCGGTTCCAGCAGTACGCTTTTGGCGTTCATCAGGGCGTTGCGGATGGCCCGGTAGGTAGCCTCCCGGAAATCGCCGCCCTCGGTGTGCTTCAGGTGGGCGCGGCCGGTAAGCAGCTGCACGGTCACATCCGTAAGAGGCGCGCCGGTAAGCACGCCCCGGTGCTGTTTTTCGAAAACGTGGGTTTCGATGAGCCGCTGCCAGTTCAGGCCCAGAATATCCACGTGACATTTGCTTTCAAAGCGGATGCCGCTGCCCCGGGGGCCGGGCACCAGCCGCAGGTGTACTTCGGCGTAATGCCGCAGGGGTTCGTAATGGCCAATGCCAATTGCGGGTTCCGCGATGGTTTCCAGAAAAATCACCCGGCGATTACCGAAACGCACGTTCAGGCCGTAGCGCTCCTGCAGAAGCTCTGTGAGCACGTCCAGCTGAATTTCCCCCATGACCCGGATGCTGAGGCCGGAGGAATCGTTTTCCACGCATAGGGTGGGGTCTTCCTCCTCCAATTCCCGCAGGGCCCGGAGCACCTGGTCGCTGCGGACGGGGGGATCGAAGGTCACGGTGCTTTGCAGCATGGGCTCGGATTCGCTGTGGTCTCTCCGGGCGGCGTTTGCACCGAGGATATCGCCGATTTTTACCCCGTTCAGTCCCGGCACGGCGCACAGATCGCCGGCGGAACACCGGGGCAGCAATTGGTATTTCATGCCCTGATACTGGCGCAGTTCGGTGATTTTCTGCCCGCACACCTCGTCCCGCACCTGAACAGAACCGGAGAGCACCTTAAAAAAGTATACGCGACCGCCCTGCTTTTCGTGGCGGATTTTATAAACTTTTGCGGAAAAGGGGGCGCTTTCCCGGGCGGCGTACTCCGTTCGGGTCAGAAGCAGCAGCATTTTCAGAAACGCGCCGACTCCCGCGCCGGAGAGGGCCGCCCCGGAGAACACCGGGAACAGGGCGCGGCTGCGGATTTCCTGCATGAGAATGTTCTGATAGAAGGCGGGATCCGTATTTCCCTGCAGCAGCTGATCCAGCGCCGCCTCGTCCCGTTCCGCAATGGATTCCATCAGCGTATCCGGCATGGAATCCGGCGTAAGGCCGTCGCAGCAGACCGCCTCCGGAGAAAGCCGGGCGCGAATCTGTTCCACAACGGCGGCCGGGTCGGCCCCAGCCCGGTCGATTTTATTGAGGAAGAGGAACGTGGGCACCTGATGCTTTTTCAGCAGACGCCACACCGTTTCCGTGTGACTTTGCACGCCCTCCACGCAGCTGACCACCACGAGGGCATAATCCATGGCGTCGATGGCGCGTTCCATTTCCGGGGAAAAGTCCACGTGTCCGGGGGTGTCCAGCCAGTAATAGGTATCTTCTCCGGCCTGGAAGACGGCCTGATCGGAGAAAATCGTGATGCCCCGGCGCTTTTCGATGGGATGCGCGTCCAGAAACGCGTCCTGATGATCCACCCGGCCCAGACTGCGCAGGGCGCCCATACGGAAGAGCACCTGTTCCGAGAAGGTGGTCTTTCCCGCGTCCACGTGGGCGAGAATGCCGATGGTTTTTTTCATAAGCGTAGCGTCCGGCCGAGCCGCGACCGGTCGGGGGAAGATGAAGAAAACGGACTGGCAGACACTTGCCAGCCCGGTTTTACACAAGGCTTCAGGCGGCTTGCAATACCGCGCCAAAGGCGACCATCAGCGCAAACATTACCGCGCCGCCAATCCCGCAGACAATCATGCCCCGGGTGTGCAGTTTGGGAATGCGCACGGGAAGGATGTACATCAGTCCCGTGACGGCCAGGGTAACGGGGTAGATCCAGGAACAGCGGGCCTTTACCAGAATATCAATCAGGCCCACCAGGGGCAGAATGATGGAAGAAGAAGTAATGGGCAGGCCGTCGTAGGTCTGCCGGCGGCCGGGATCCCGACGCACCCGGTTGATTTCCTGCACGTTGAAATAGCCCAGACGAATCACGCCAGCCAGCACGAAAAAGGCGGCGATCAACGTGGAATACCAGGAAATTCCTCCCATCACCAGACCCAGCACCGCTGCCTGCGCCCCGAAACAGATCAGATCGCACAGGGAATCGATCTGAATGCCGAAGGACTTTTCATCCTCCGTGCGCTTGCATTTGCGGGCGATGGGGCCGTCCACCATATCGCACATGCCGCAGACCATGATGCAGACGAAAGCCGCCTGGATGTGTCCGGTCAGGGCGGCGCAGATGCCCCCCACGGAGAGCATCAGGCTAAAATAGGTGACGATGACGGAGGGATTGTAGTATCCGATCAAAGGAAAGATCGCTCCTTTTTCTGACAAAATCAAAGCATTATACTATATGATAGTACTTAGCCGTGCATCTGTCAAGAGAGAATGGGTAAAACAAGCGGGACGCGGGGGAAATCACCGCGTCCCGGGAAATTACTCGGAGAGGATGTGGCCGTCGGTGGAGAGCACCACCACCTGCCAGGGCAGGAACTTTCCGCTGTGCATCAGGGCGCTTTTTACCGCCTGTTCCAGCCCGCCGCAGCAGGGAACCTCCATGCGCACCACGGTGACGGACTGAATGTCGTTGTTTTTGATGATTTCGGCAAGTTTTTCGGCGTAATCCACGCCGTCCAGCTTGGGGCAGCCCACCAGCGTCACCCGGCCCTTCATGAACCGCTCGTGGAAGCCGGCAAAGGCGTAGGCGGTGCAGTCTGCGGCGATCAACAGCTTCGCGCCCTGGAAATAGGGGGCGTGGATGGGGGCCAGCTTGATCTGCACCGGCCATTGCCGCAGCTGAGAGGGGGCGGCGTGATCCACCGATGCGGCGGGGGATTCGGGATGCAGCGCCATGGCCCGCATGCCGGGACAGCCGTGAGACGCGGTTTTCGCCTGACGGGCCTGCACGGCGGCTTCGTCATAGGCGGCGGCCTCCCGTTCGATGATGGAAATGGCGTCCGTGGGGCAGGCGGGCAGGCAATCTCCCAGTCCGTCGCAGTAATCATCCCGAATCAGCCGGGCCTTGCCGTTTTCCAGCACGATGGCGTTTTCATGACAGGCGTGGACGCATGCGCCGCAGCCGTTGCATTTTTCAGAATCAATGTGCACGATTTTGCGCTTCATGTTTTTTCCTCCCTTATGCTTGCGCTTACGGGGAGAGTATACTATAATGGATCACAAAAATCGGTTGAATTTTCAACGAAATGAGGGGGCGTATGGAGAAATATTTGGAATTTGTGGGAAAATCGGCGCTGTTTCGCGGGGTGGAGGACGTTTTGCCGCTGCTGGAATTCCTTTCGGCTCGCACCGCTCGCTTTGCAAAAGGGGAATATGTGCTGCGATCCGGGGAAGAGGTGACGCGGTTCGGGCTGCTTCTGCGGGGAAAATTGACGGTGGAGCAGGAGGATTATTGGGGAAACCGGCATATTGTCAGCCGAATTCTGCCGGGGCAGACCTTTGCGGAGGTCTTCGCCTGCAGTCCCGGGGCGCGGCTGAATGTGGCGGTGCTGGCGGAGGAGGAATCGGAGGCGCTGTTTCTGGACGGGCGGCGGCTGATGGACGCGGGCGAAAGCGGCTGTCCCGGGCAAGGGGTGCTTTTGCGGAACCTGGCCCAGGATTTCGCCGGGAAGAACCTGGGGCTGAACCGGAAGGCGACGCTGCTTTCCCAAAGGAGCACCCGGGAGAAGATTCTGTGCTATCTTTCTGGCGAGGCCCGGCGCAGCGGCAGCGCGGCCTTTGAAATTCCCTTCGACCGGCAGCAGCTGGCGGATTATCTGTGCGTGGACCGCAGCGGCCTCAGCGCGGAACTGAGCCGGCTGAAGGCGGAGGGGCGCATCGATTATCGGAAAAATCGGTTCATTCTGCATTCCGGGGCATAAAAACGCGCCGCCTCCTTTGTGGGGAGACGGCGCAAGCGAGACGATTTTACGCAACCAGGAAGAACTTCACCAGGAACAGCACGGAGATGGCGTAGGTGAGCCAGGAGACTTCCTTGGCCTTGCCGGTGAGGATCTTAATGGCGCTGAAGGAGATCAGGCCCAGACCGATGCCGTGGCCGATGGAGCCGGAGATGGGCATGGAGATGAGCATCAGGGAAACAGGCAGCATCTGGGAAATATCGTCGAAGGCGATATTCTTCAGGCCGCCCAGCATCAGAACGCCCACGTAGATCAGCGCGGCGGAGGTGGCGGGGGCGGGAATCAGCGCGGCCAGAGGCGCGATGAACATGCAGGCCAGGAACATGACGCCCGTGGTCAGGGCGGTCAGGCCCGTGCGGCCGCCGGCTTCCACGCCGGAAGCGGATTCCACGAAGGTGGTAACGGTGGAGGTGCCGGTGACAGCGCCGGCCACGGTGCCCACGGCGTCGGAAAGCAGGGCTTCCTTCATCTTGGGCATGTTGCCCTTTTCATCCACCATGCCGGCCCGGGAGGCAGTGCCCACCAGGGTGCCGATGGTATCGAACATGTCGATGATGCAGAAGGTGAGCACCAGGGTGATCACCGTGAACCAGCCGATCTGGAACAGATGGGAGAAATTGAACTTGAACAGGGTGGTATCCGCCATGTCCTTGAAGGGGGGCAGGAAGGAAGCGCCCTTGAGGGATTCGAAGGGGTTCACGCCCATGAAGATAGCCTCGCCGGCCCAGTAGATCACGGAAGCGCCCAGGATGCCGTAGAGCACGGAACCCTTGACCTTCTTATGGGCCAGGGCGACGATGATGAACAGACCCACGAACATGGTGACCACGGTCAGCACCATGGAGCCGTAGCCGCTGCCCATGTTGGTCTTGGCCAGGCTGGGCGTCAGGGCGCCGAAGAAGTCCCGCATCACGTAGAAGGGGCCGCCAGCTTCGGAATAGATGCCCGCGTTGGAACCCAGGCCGATGTTCAGAAGCATCAGCCCGATGGCGGGAGCGATGCCCAGACGCACGCCCAGGGGGATGGCTTCCACGATCTTCTGACGCACGTTGAACAGGGAAAGAATCAGGAACAGCACGCCCTCGATGAGGATGATGCACAGGCCGGCCTGGAAGGATTCGATGTAGGAGAGGCTGGTGATGCTGGCGATATTGGCCACAACCACCGCGAAGAAGCTGTTCAGGCCCATGCCGGGAGCCATGGCGAAGGGCTTGTTGGCCAGGAAGGCCATAACGATGGTGCCGATGGCGGAGGCGATACAGGTGGCCAGGAACACGCCGTTCCACAGGGTGGGGCCGCCGTTAGCGCCGAAGCCGGTGAGCAGGTTGGGGTTCAGGGCGATGATGTAGGCCATCGTCATGAAGGTGGTCAGTCCAGCGATGATTTCCGTGCGAACGGTGGTTCCGTTCTGCTTGAGGCGGAAAAGCTTTTCCATTTGTAACACCCTTACATCTGAATATTCTGCCTGTGCGAAGCACAATGCAACTCACTATAGCATTTTAACGCAGGAAAGTCAACGGATTTTTAGCGTATTCTAAGCCGGATACGCCGATTTTTGTGTTATAATGTCTATATTCTGTCATAAAAGGGGGCGGCAAGATGCAAAAAGACGAACTTTTCCGGCGGATGGACGCGCGGCTCAGGCGGCTGGATTTTGCGGAACTGTGGCCGGGATTTCGCCGGTATCCCTGCGCCCTGTACGACCGGGAAGGGGTCTGCCTGGAAGGGGAAAATCTGCCGCCTGAAAAGGACTGGTTTGCCAACACGGCCGTTTGCTTCCGGGGAAAGTGGACGGCCATCTGGAACGTGGAGGTCGACCCGCCGGGAGAAGATATGGATCTTTTTACCGCGAACCTGGTGCACGAAATGTTCCACTGCTATCAATATGAGATGGGGGAAAGCCGCTGGCCCGACGAGCGGGAGATGCTTTTATATCCCATGGAGGAAGGCAACCTGCGGGCCAGGCGGCAGGAATTGCGGCTGCTGGCCAGGGGAGCCGCGGAGGAAGACCGGGCGGCCTTCGAGGCCTTCCGGGAAATGCGGCGATTGCGGAAAAGGCTTTGGCCCCGGGCGGTGGAGATGGAATCCCGGGCGGAATGCGTCGAGGGCGCGGCGGAATACGTGGGCCTGAAAGCGCTGGAAGCCCTGGCTCCGGCGGGGGCGGCGGCAAAAATCACCCAATATGCCCAGGAACTGGCCGAGGCGGAGGAAAAGCTCCTCGACCCCAGGCTGACGGCGTATGTGTCCGGGTGTCTGCTGCTGAAATGCGCGGAACAATACGCCGGGGAAATGGAGCGTTCCCTTCATATGGAAAAGCCGTATTTTGATCTTCTGCCCGAAAGCGAAGAGACGGCGGCCCTTTTGCAGGCGCGGGAAGCGTTTCTCGCGGGGCGGCAGCGGCGGATGGAGGAATTTATGGCTTCTGCGGGGGAAGTCGTGCCGGTTCAGGCGGAGCTGTGCGGGCTGGATCCCATGAACAGCTTCCGGCAGGGCGACTGGATCCTCTGCGGGACGCTGGCGCTTCTGAAAAAGGATTCCGGGGAAGAAATCTGGCTGCGGGAGCCCTGCCTATTGGAAATGGAGCCCGGCGCGGCCAGCCGGGTGAAGGGTTATCGATTGAAAAAGACGCGCTGAGGGAGGATGCACATGGAATTACCGGCGGACCTGGCCCGGAGGATTGCTGAAAAGACGGAGGGCGCAAACCGGGAGGCGCTGACCCGGGCCGCCCGGGAGATCAGCCTGCGTTACCGGGAAATGACCGGACAGGGCAGGCGGCTTCTCACCGAGGACATGGAGGCGCTGGCCTACGCCGCCGCCCGAATGCCCGCCACCTATGCCGCGGTGCGAACGGCGCTGGAAGAGGCGCTGGGGCGGGTTTCGCTGCCGGAGGGGCCTTTGCGCATATTGGACGTGGGCGCGGGCGCGGGCGCCGGCGCGTGGGCCGCGGCGGGGGCCTGCGACGTGAAAAGCATACGCTGCCTGGAACGGGAGCGGGCCATGCGGGAACTTGGCGCGGAACTGGCCCATGGGGGAGAAAACCCGGCGCTCAGAGAATCTCAGTGGCGGGAATTCGACCTGGTGCGGGACGAAATCCCTTCGGGGGCGGACGTGGTGTTGATTTCCTATGTATTGGGAGAACTGGCGGAGAAGGACCGCATGCGGGCCCTTGAAAAATGCTGGAACGCGGCGGGAACGCTGCTGCTGATTGTGGAGCCGGGCACGCCGGTGGGCGCGGCGCATCTTCGGCAGATGCGGGAGGCGCTGAGAAAAATGGGGGCCCATGTGGCCGCACCCTGTCCCGGGGAAGGAGCGTGCCCTTTGCCGGAGACGGACTGGTGCCATTTCACCTGCCGGGTGGCGCGGACGCGGCTGCACAAGGCGCTGAAGGGCGGAGAGGCCCCTTACGAGGACGAAAAGTTCGCCTATCTGGCGGTGAGCCGGGATCCGGCGCGGCCCTGCGGGGCCCGGGTGCTGCGGCACCCCGTCATTGAACCGGGAAAGATCACGGTGAACTTCTGCGGCAGGCAGGGAATCGAGCAGCGGGTTTTTCGGAAGAAGGACGCGTTGTTCAAATGGGCCCGGAAGGCCGGCGCGGGAGACTGTCTGGAGGAAGGAGACGCGACGAAATGAAATGCTGTCATATTGTAGGCGCGGGAGAAATGGGCGGTTGCAAAATCGCGTGGAAGGCGGGGGATCTGCTTATCGCCGCCGACGCGGGCTATACCCAGGTTCGCCGTCAGGGACTGAAGCCCGATCTGGTGGTGGGGGATTTTGATTCCCTGGGCAGCGTGCCCGAAGGGGAGAAGATCGTGCGGCATCCCGTCATGAAGGATGACACGGACATGATGCTGGCGGTGAAGCTGGCCTTCGAGGCGGGCTGTGAAACATTTTATCTCTACGGGGTGCTGGGCGGCCGGCTGGATCACACCCTGGGCAATCTGCAGACGGCCATGTACATCGCCAACCGGGGCGGGCGGCCCTTCCTTCTGGGCGGGGACTGCTGCGTCACGGCGCTGCACAACGCCGAGATCCGCTTTCGGCCGGAGGCGGCGGGGGTGCTTTCCGTATTTCCCCTGGCGGGCCCGGCCCGGGGCGTAACGCTGGAAAACCTGCTGTATCCTTTGCGGGATTACACCATGGAAAGCGACGTGGCCCTGGGGGTAAGCAACGAATTCATCGGAAAGCCCGCCCGGGCGGCGGTGCGGGAAGGAACGCTTGTGCTGGCGTTTCCCAAATTGGCCTTTGTGGAAGGGGAAGCCTGAGAACAGATTGTTCTCAGCTTGTCAAAAAAGAATTTGACAAGCTGGTGGACGGGGGAGCAAGCTCCCCCGCCACTGCCACCCCTACCAGTTTTTGCTGAAATCTTTCAGATTTCCGGGCGCAAAAACTGCAAGG
>CACXHB010000129.1 GCA_902767315.1 uncultured Eubacteriales bacterium | reverse complement strand
GCCCTGCATCTTCAGGCTGCGGCCGCCGCCGTAGCGCACGTCGCTGCCCACGGAGGAGCCGATGGCCTGGCCGTAGGAAGCGTAGGGGGTCACTTCCAGGGTCTCATAGGAAACCCGGTAGAAATCCGGATCGGTGTTGAGACCCAGGTGACCGTCGGCGGCGACCAGCAAAAGGAAGCTTTCCCCCAGGGCGTAGCTCTGCAGGGTGAAACCCTTGCGGTCCCGGACGATGGTTTCTTCCTTGCGGGTAGAAAGCTGCATCCGGCAAAGGGTCGTGCCGCCGAAATAATCGGGCATGGGCGCGGTAATGTCCGTGGTGCAATAGTATACGTAGTCCTGATCCTTGGAGAGGTTCACCTCGCCAATATCCAGACCGGGCTGGGTCAGGCGCTCCAGGCGCTTTTTCCGGGAATCATAATAGAACAGGCTGGTATAAGCGCCCCGGGTAAAGGTGCCGCCGTTCCACCACCAGGGAACCTGCGAGACCACCTCGTAATCTTCCTCCTCCTTGCGCTGATCCTGATAGGCCTTCGCCCGGGCGGGATTGCCCTCGAAGAGATCTTCAAACCCGGGGAACACGGCGCCCAGCGCCAATAGATCGCCGTTTTTCAGGGGAAATACCTGATTGACCGGAATGGGGAAGGTGTAGGCCAATTGCGCCTCGCCGCCGGAGAGGCTGATCTTGTAATAATAAGAAGTCAGGGAGGGTTCCTTGGAATCCTCGCGGTTCGCCTGGAAAAGCACCGTGTCCTCGTCCAGATAGCAGAAGGAACGCTCCTTGCCGCCGGAGGTGAGGGGATAAATCTTGCCGTCCTTGCGCAGATACAGGCAGGAGGTATAGGCGTTTTTCTCCTTGTCGGCGGCGCTTACCACAAAACAGGCGCTTTTGCCCGCCGGGGAAAAGGTGACGCCGGACAAAAATTTCAGCCGACAAAAATCATCCAGAGCAATGGGTTTCATGGGCAAGTTCTCCTTTCGTAAATGCAGAAAAAATCTGGAACGGATATGGGATTATTCCGATTGGGGCAGCTGTTTTTCGTAATGGGCAAGCTTCCGTTCCAGAATTTCCAATTTGTGATCGATGGCGGCCCGTTCGGCCTCTGCCCGCCGCTTCTGCGCCAGAATGATTTCGTAACGCTCCCGGACGGTGGAAGGCCCCTTTTCCGCAAGCTCCACAAAGCGGCGAATTTCCGCCACGGAAAGCCCGGTGGAGCGCAGGCAGAGCACCATGCCCAGCCAGTCCATCTGCTCCTGCGTGAAGACCCGCGCACCGTGTTCGTCCCGGGCTACCTCCGGAAACAGATGCTGACTGTCATAATAGCGGATGGTGTGGGGGGAAACCTGAAAGTGCTGCGCCACCTGGTGTACGGAGTAGGTTTTGGAGTTCATGTATGTTAATTCTCCTTTGATGGGCTTGCATTAGAGCTACTCGAATGTAGTATAATGAGTATAACACAAAATGAGAAAAAGGGGAATGCCTTTTTTCATGGAAAAACAGGAGGATATGCATATGGATTATTTGGGAAAAAACATTCCGAAGCTGGGCTTTGGCCTGATGCGGCTGCCGATGCTGGGCGAAAAGGTGGACATTGAGCAAACCAAAACCATGGTGGATCACTTCCTGGCGGCGGGTTTCAATTATTTTGACACGGCTTACGGCTATCTGGGCGGCAAGTCCGAAGCGGCGGCCAAGGTGGCGCTGGTAGACAGGTATCCCCGGGATAAATTTTATCTGGCCACGAAACTGCCGGCCTTTGCCGCCAACAACGCGGAAGAAGCCAGGCAGATGTTCTATACTTCCCTGGAGCGCACCGGCGCGGGATATTTTGATTTCTATCTGCTGCACAACCTGGGCGACAACCGTACCGAGAAATATGAGGAATACGGCATTTGGGATTTCGTGAAGGAACAGAAGGAAAAGGGCCTGATTCGTCACATCGGCTTCTCCATGCACGACAAAGCCGACGCACTGGACAAGGTGCTCACCCAGCATCCCGAAGCGGAATTTGTACAGCTGCAGATTAATTACGCCGACTGGGAAAGCGATTCCGTGCAGTCCCGGAAGTGCTATGAAGTGGCCCGGAAGCACGGCAAGAGCGTCATCATCATGGAGCCGGTAAAGGGCGGTTCTCTGGCCAACCTGCCCGACAGCGTGGCGGACGTGTTCCATCAGGCGGACGCTGATGCTTCCATGTCCAGCTGGGCGCTGCGGTTCGCCGCGTCTCTGGACGGCCTGGTAACGGTGCTGTCCGGTATGTCCAATCTGGAGCAGATGAATGACAACCTGAAGACCATGAAGGACATGAAGCCCCTGACCGACGCGGATCGTGCGGTGATTGACCGCGCCCGCCAGGCGATGGAAGCCATTCCTCACGTGCCCTGCACCGGATGTCAGTATTGCGTGAAGGGATGTCCCATGCAGATCAACATTCCCGGCGTGTTCAGCTGCATGAATACGGCGCTGATTTACAATAACATCAATGGCGCGAAGGGCAGCTATGGCTGGGCCACTCACGAAGGCGGCAAAGCCAGCGCCTGCATCGCCTGCGGCCAGTGTGAAGGCGTGTGCCCCCAGCACATTTCCGTGATCGAGGAACTGAAAAAGGCTGTGGAAATGTTGGAAAAGTAACGGGCGACGGCGGCGGGCAGCCTTTCGGCTGCCCGCCGGTTTTACGCGGGGGGAGCTCCGCTCCCCCCGCACCCCCTATGGGATTTTCCCTGCGGGAAAATCGTACCGTTTTTTGCGGCGCATGCGCCGCAAAAAACGGATTTTATATGCAGAGGATGTGGACAAAATGGAACTCAGGCAACTGGGCGTGGAATGGATTCAGCCGATTATAGCATTTGACCGGTATTGTTTTCCCACGGATTTTTGGAAGGAAGCAGACTGGCAGGAACTGTTGGAGGATGCGAGGGCGAAATATTACGCGCTGATGGAAAACGGCGAAATCATCGGAAACGTGTTTTGCTATAACTGGACGGGCGAAAAGGATTATCTCAAAATCATGAACATCGCCGTCCATCCGGCGTATCGGAGAAAGGGACTGGCCCGCAAATTACTGAATTATGCGGCGGCGAAATGCGCGGGAAGCGGGCTGCGGCGAATCTGCGGAGAAACCCGGGAATCCAACCGGGCCATGCAGAAGGCATTTGAGAATTGCGGGTACGTGCTGAATCGAGTGGAAAAGGGATATTATCAGAATCCCGACGAAAGTGCATATAAATACGTGCTGCAGATGCATTAAACAGACGCGCATTTTGCGCGCCATCATCTGGCGAGGCGCTTCGAAGGAGAAGCGCTTTTTTTCTGGCGGAATTCGCCGGTCAAAAGCGAGACAAAATCAGGCGAAAAGCGGGAAATATCTTGCGCTTTATTGGAATTTTAACAGCAGCGGGAATAGACACGTAATATTGGAACTGTTATAATGTGCACAAAAGAAAGAAAAATTTTTAGTGGGTATGCGGTGAAGAAAGCGGGATGAGGTTAAATTGTCCTTGCTTTCCGACGAGGAAAAACCGCAACGCACGCCGCATAGATTTTGCATATGCAGGCCCTTTTCAAAAGGGAGCGTACCTGCGCCAAAGGGGAGGCGGAAAACCCATGGCGGAAAAGGACATTAAGAAATTAAACCGCAGTCAGCTGGTAGAAATTTTGTGCCGACAGCGGGAAATGATAGACGATTTGAACCGGAACCTGGAAACGCTGCAGGCCCGCGCGGAGGAGGCGGAGGCCAAGTGTCAGGCCCTTGCCGCCCAGCAGGAGGAACAGGCTCAGCGCAAGGCCGAGGACGCGGAACTCAGGGAAGAGATGCGCCGGGTGATTGGGGAAATCGGCAATATGAGCGGCGCAATCCTCCATTGCAGTAAGGCCGAGCAGTGCATGCAGGCGGCGCAGAAAGAAGCGGAGGAAATGCTGAACCAGGCCCGGCAGCAGGCGGAGACCATGGTTCAGGAAGCGGAACAGGACATTGCCCGACGCAGGGAGGCCTTCACCAAACAGTGCGAGGAACTGGTGCGGGGTCAGGAAGTGCTGCGCCGGCTGATGGGAAATGGCTGAGAGGGGTTCAAGGATGCAGAAGGACGATTGGACGCCTACGCTGGAACAGCTGCAGGCGGAGCAGAAGCGCCTGAATCATCGAAAGAAATATCGTCGGGCGCTGGCCGGCACCATCGGCATACTGGTGGTGGTGGCCGCGCTTTCCGTGCTGGTTTCCACGGTGTTTCTGCCGGTGTTTCGCATTACCGGATCCAGCATGGAGCCGAATTTGAACGACGGCGACATCATTGTGGCCATGAAAACCGACAGCTTTCAGCGGGGCCAGGTCTGCGGATTTTATTATAACAATAAGCTTCTGCTGAAACGGGTGATCGCCACCGCCGGCATGTGGGTGGACATTGACGAAGACGGGTACGTGTATGTGGACGGCGAAAAGCTGGACGAACCATACGTCACAGACCGCAGCAGGGGAATTACGGATCTGGAATATCCCGTGCAGGTGCCGGACGGCTGCGTGTTCGTATTGGGAGACCACCGTTCCACATCGGTGGACAGCCGAAGCTCCGTGGTGGGCTTTGTGAAGCAGGAAGAGACCGTTGGACAGATTGTAATGCGAATCTGGCCGATCAAGGATATTGGACTGATTCGATAAGGCGTGCAAGCGTGCGTTTCCTTGGAGGAATGAATGGTGAAACGGGAAAAGGACGGCTTGAACAAATACATAAAGCAATGCGTGCGGGACAGAGCGCGGCGCAGGGTGCTGATTGCCCTGTTGGCGATCTGCGCGGCGCTGGTGGCTGGCGGCGTGACTTATGAAATGATAAAGCCCGCCATCACAGTGACGGCGCAGCCCATCTGCGGCATGTAGGAACACGTGCATTCCCAGGATTGCTATGAAACCCACTTGGTCTGCGGCCTGGAAGAAGGCCCGGAGCATACCCATGAGGAAAGCTGTTACGCCACGGTGCTGGTTTGCACCCAGACGCAGCATACCCATGAGGCGGCCTGCTATCCCGAGGAACTGGCCGAGCCTACGCTTTCTGCGGAAGAAGGCACGGAAGAGACGAACGCGCCGGCGGCCGACACGGAAGCGCCCCAGGAAACGCTGACCCCGGAACCCACGGAAGAGGCAGCAGCGCCCCAGCCCCAGGTGTTGGAGCTGCAGGGAACGGTTTCCCTTCCGGCAGGTCAGGCGGGGCAGTGGAAGTTTGCCGCCCAGGACGCGGAAAAAGCGGCGTATGTCATTGAAAACGCCGAGGGCGAGACGGTCGCGGCGGGCGAACTGCCTGCGGCGGGCGGCGAATTGGAATGCGTTATCGAAAAATCCGGCCTGTATACCCTGAAGGTGACGGCCTTTGCCGGTGCGCAGCAGCATCAGGCTGCGTGGCCCTTTGCCGTGACGGACGGCCCGCTGCAGGCGGAAACCGCGGCGCAGCTGCGCTCCTGCTTCGGGGGCGACGAAATCGTCTTTACCCTGAAAACGACAGGCGGCGTAGCGCCGGTGAAGCGCCATGTGACGATCTGGCAGGGCGATCAGGTGCTCTTCGATGAGGAGGACTGCACCCAGGATCAGGTGCGCGTCACCGCCCAGACGTGGGAGGACGTATCGGAAATTACCGCGCGAGTGCAGCTGACGGACGCGACGGGGGCCGCCTGTCAGGCGGAAACCGCGCTGCCCTGCGCCGTGCGCAAGACGGAAACCGCCCGTCAATGGGAAAAGACCATGGCGCGGGTGGAATTGCAGGGCGTGTGGCCGGAGGATCTGCTGGCCATTGCCCGCACGCAGCTGGGCTATGAAGAAAGCAGCCTGAACTTCATCGTAGATGAAGAAGGCATGCGCAAGGGATACACCCGTTACGGCGACTGGTTCGGCTCTGATTATGGCGACTGGTGCGCCATGTATGTATCCTTCTGCCTGCATTACGCCCAGGTGCCCGCGGAGGCATTCCCTCAGAAGGGCAATTGCGAAAAATGGATTGCCGCCCTTTCCGAAAGGGGCCTCTATGCCCGGGCGGCGGAATATCAGCCCCGGCAGGGAGATTTGATCTTCTTTGATTGGGAACAGGACGGTCATGCGGATCATATCGGCGTCGTGACAGCCGTATATGACGACAAAATTGCCACCATCGAGGGCAATTCCGGCAACGGCGTGCAGGAAAAGACGTACGCCCTTGCCGACCCGGCAATTTGCGGCTATGGCCGGCTGAACGACGCGTATGAAGCCTATCTCGCGGCCCAGGCCACGCCGGTACCCACCGCGGATGTCCGGCCTACCGCCGAAGCAACTGCCGAACCCACGGTGGAACCTACTGTCGAGCCCACAATAGAGCCCACGGCGGAACCCACTGTTGAGCCCACAATAGAACCCACGGTGGGGCCCACTGTCGAGCCTACCGTGGAACCCACGGTGGAGCCCACGGTGGAACCTACTGTCGAGCCTACCGTGGAACCCACGGTGGAGCCCACGGCAGAACCTACTGTAGAACCTACCCCCGAACCTACGGAGGAGGAGCGGCTGTGGAATCTGGTGAACGCGCTGGACGCGGACGAAACGGCGCGGGAGGACGCGGTGCAGCAGGTGCTTTCCGCCCGGGAAGCGGGAACTGTTGATGCAGATCAGGCTCTGCGCCTGATGGAAGCGCTGATCGAAAAGCAGCCGCAGGGTCCGTCGGAACGGTATACCGCCTGGCGGGAGACGCTCTCGAACCTGGAGCAGCCGGCGGCGGATACGGACGCGAAAATCGAATATGACAACCTGCTCTCTTCTATGAAGGAAGAGATTGCAGCCGCCAGGGCGAACGGCGAAATCAGCCGGGCGGAGGCATTTGTACTGGAATACCTGCTAGACGACGCGGCCACGTATCCCGTGGATTGTGTGTACACAGCCCTGGACGGCATGGTGCGCGTCATCCATCCGGAAAAGGAGAATTTCCAGCAGCGCACTCTGTCCGTGCATATTTTGGAGCCAGAAGCGGAAGAAACTGCTGCCTATCTGCAGGAAATCGAGACCAGGCTGGCGCTGGATGGCCGCGGCAGCGTGGAAACCGCGCTTTTGCTGGACGTCGACTTTGAAGCCGGCGAAGCGGGGGCCCAGGTGGAACTTCGCCTGCCCGAAAATTTGCAGCATGTGGAAAACCTGCTGGTGGGCCACCGGGGCGAAAACGGCTGGACGTGGCTGGAGGCTCAGTGCCTCACCGACGACCAGGGCGTGCGCATCGTAACCTTCCACGCGGATTCCTTCTCGCCCTTCGTAGTGGCGGCGCTGTCTCAGGAGCGCATGGCCCAGGCGGGCATTCGCAATGTGCTTGCCCAGCAGGGCGGCGGCGTTGCGCTTACCCTGACCCAGGCGGACGGAACGCCCCTGGAGGCGGGGGAGGACGGCGTGTACACCGTGCAGCAGGAAGCGGAATACGCCCTGAACATGCGCTTTACCTGCCCCGCGGGGCTGGAAAACGGCGCATATGTCTACCGCTTCCCGGAGAACGTCTTCCCTGTGCAGGCGGAAGGCCCGGTTTATGCGGCGGATGCGCAGATCGGCGCGTTCAGCGCAGACAGCGAAACCGGTGAAATCGCCTTCGTGTTCGACGCGGCCCCGGCCGATGAGATGGAATTCACCCTGGATGTGCGCCTGACCTTCCTGGTGGGGGCAGAGCCGGTGTATCTGGACGAAACCCTGGCGGTGCGTTCCGCCGAGGCTCCCGGCGGGCCGGTGTCGGAGCAGTGCGTGGGCGAAAACTGGAAGGCCCTGCAGAGCAGCGGCTACTTCAGCTATTGGTCCGACCGGAGCCAGCCCGCGGTGTATGCCGCGCCGGAGTTGGAGGCCATCGCGCCCCAGGACGTGGCGGAAACCCTGCCCTCGGACAGCCAGGTGCGTCAGCGCGGCGGCGAAACCGCCAGCGACAAAGGCGACGGGGTGAAGATCAGCAAGACCATTCAGGGCACCGAGCTGGAGAATGTCTTCGACATCACCCTCACCGTGCAGACCCCGACGGAAGCCTCCGTGTTTTTCGAGGAGCCGGATATCGCCGTGGTGATTGTCATGGATATTTCCAACACCATGAACAGCAAATTTGGCGAATCAACGCGATATAAAGCGGCAATGGACGCTGCGGAGAATTTCCTCGACAAATTTGCCAGCAGCAATAGTACCGGAATCAGCAAAATCGGCTATGTGGCCTTCAATACCGATGCGCATCAGATTTTCGGACTTACGCCTTGTACAAATAGTACTCAGGCAAAAGCATTGAAAAACACGATGCGTACCAATACGGGGAATATCATTAACGCGGCGGGTTATGATACGAACGATAAGCGTTTTACTAACGTGGAAGCAGGCCTGAAAATGGCAAGAGATATGCTTAGCGGCGTAAGCAACGAGCATAAGTATATTATCTTCCTCAGCGATGGTTTCCCCACCACGTATATTAGTCATGCTTACGTTGGTTACGATACCTATGACACCACGGGCGAAATCTTCTATGACAAGGTGTTGGAAAAGAAATGTCTTTATGGCACCAGCTACTCCGACGAGGCGGCCATCCGGGCCCGGGAAATGGCTTCCGCAATAAAGGGCAGCGGTATCACCATTTTCTCTATTGGTGTTGACGTGGGCGGACAGACGATTCAGCAGTATATTACTCAGAGCGAAAAGGCGAATGGGTTTTCTGTGGTAGATCGGACGGGTACTTCCTACGAGATTGGCGACGCATCCAGCGATGAGTCCTACAAAAACTGGCTGCGCAACAGTATCGGCTCCGGCTACTACTACGACAGCACCAACCTGGACGGTATGAACGACGCGTATGACAAGATTTTTGCGGAGATCAAGCACGAGCAGGAAGAGGGCAGCAAGGCCCTGTGGGTGACCACGGACGCAATGCCCCAGGTCGTGCCGGAAACGGTGGAGTTCATCGGCCTGTATGACAGGAAAGATGCGCTGCAGCAGAGCACCCTCATTGGCGAAAGCGGCGTGGATAAGGAAAACACCGCCAGTTATTCGGAGGACGAACACAGCATCAGCTGGGATTTGAAAAAGTCCGGGTATACTGCCGCCACGTCGGGAGGAACCACCATTTACAGCTACACCCTGCGCTACCGCGTCCGGCTAAAAAACGAGGGAGCAGGCTTCACTGAACGCGGAAAGTACGACACCAACGGCCCCACCAGTCTGACGTACCGGGTGGTGCAGACGAACGACGGACAGCCCACGTTCTCCGAAGACAGAACCCTGAACTACTCCATTCCCGCCGTGGAGGGTTATCTGGCGGAACTTACGTTCCGGAAGGTGGACGGCGACGGCAAGCCGCTGGCGGGTGCGGAGTTTACTCTGAGCCACGATACGGAGAAGTGCGGCTACTGCCGCGGCGATGGGAAATCCAGCGTGGAGGTGCCCGGCATCACCGCCACATCCGACGCGGACGGCCAGGTGCGCTTTGAGTGCATTCCCTCGGGCCATATCTACTGCCTGACGGAGACCGTCGTGCCCGGAGGCTATCGCTCCAGCGGGAATACCTGTACGGTGCAGGTAGCCTACGATCAGACCACCGTTACCGTACAGGACGAAGATGGAAACACGGTGCAATGGGATAGCACCATCGTCAACCAACTGCGGCCTCGGCTGCCCGAAACCGGCGGCAGCGGCGTCCTGTCTTATACAATCGGAGGCATTGTCCTGATGGCGGTCAGCCTTTTGTACGGATGCGCATCAAGACGCAGGCGCGAAAGGAGGCAGAAAAATTAAAGCCACCTTTTGCACGGCGAACCTTTGCGCCGCGACACATACGGGTATAATCCCGGGATTCAGAAAACATTGAAAAGTGGGAGGAATCAACCATGAAGAAACTCGTAACCCTGCTGCTGGCATTGGTTCTGCTGCTGACGATGGCAGCTCCCGCCCTGGCCGAGGACACG
>CACXHB010000128.1 GCA_902767315.1 uncultured Eubacteriales bacterium | reverse complement strand
CCGATGCCCAGGAACGTCGCCGCGCCGGAGACCTCCACGGTAAGCTTTACATCCCGGTGGGTGACTGCGCGGCCCTCCGAGTCCACTGCTTCCGCCCGGATGTAGATCAAATCCATGCCGTTGGCGGAAACGGAGGCCATTTCCGGAGTCAGCACGATGGCGGCGGGTTCGCCGGTGGTTTCCAGCCGGTCGGTGGCCACCACCTGGCCGCCGGTAATGGCCCGAACCTCCAGTGTTCCCTTCTCATAGGGAATCTCGCAGGCGGCCTTGTATTCCACGGGAACGGCCTTGCCCGCCAGGCGGCCGTTGACGTAAAATTCTACTTCGTCGCAGTCCGCATAGGCCTGGGCGTTTACGGGCTTGCCGATTTCCGCCTCGTCAAAGGTCCAGCTGCGCAGCACGTCTTCCCAGTGCCAGCCCATGCCGTAGAAGGGTTTGCCTGTGCGGCAGGGCGGGGTGGTGAACAGGTGTACGCCCTTGTCCAATCCCCACAGCACCCGGCGATAGAAATTCTGAGGCCGCGCGTCGCCGATGAGATCCAGGTCTCCCTGATAGCAGCTGAGCCAGGGCCAGGCGCCCATGAAGCCCTTTTTGATCTCTTCCGGATCGTACAGCACCCGGCCCGCGCCGGCTTCGCCCAGGTTGTCGTAGGCCGTCCAGGTGAAGTCGCCGATGCAATTGGCGTTTTTCAGGCAGGCCTGCCAGTAATCGTACATATGGAAGGAATGGGTTTCCGTGGCGTGGATGACCCGCTCCGGGAACTTCTCCGCGTCGTAGGCATAGCGGCCGTAGAGGTAATTGTAACCGAAGAGATCCAGGGCCTTTGCGGGTTCCTCGGTCTGCCGGCCCCATTCGTCCTCGCCGTCCTTGGGCAGGCCCATTACCGGCTTGCCCACCAGCTCCGCCTGGAAATCGTGGGGCTTGGGGGGCTTCTCCGGGTCGGGCGCCACAAAGCCGTTGGCGGAGGCGGAAACCGGGCGGGTGGGATCCAGTGCGCGGACGTAATCCGCCTGCACCCTGGCCCAGTATGCGCCGTTAGAGGTGCCCAGCATTTCGCCGATTTCGTTGCCGATGGACCAGCAGTAAATGCAGGGGTGGTTCCGGTCCCGCTTCACCATGGCGGCGGTGTCCCGCTGCCACCAGTCCTCAAACCACAGGTGATAATCCATGGGATTTTTGCCCGTGCGCCACATGTCGAAGCTTTCGTCCAGCACCAGCATGCCGATCTGATCGCAGGCGGTGAGCAGGGCGGAGGAGGGGGGATTGTGGGCGGTGCGGATGGCGTTGTAGCCCGCGTCCTTCAGGCGGCGAATCTTCCGGCATTCCGCGTCGGGATAGGCGCAGGCGCCCAGCATGGCGTTATCGTGATGGATGCAGCCGCCCCTCAGTTTCATGGGCTTGCCGTTGAGCCGGAATCCGTTTTTGGGGTCGATTTCAATTTTGCGAATGCCGAAGGAGGCTTCGCCTGCGTCCAGGGTTTCGCCGTTTTCCAGCAGCGTCCAGCGCAGGGTGTGCAGGGCGGGGGCGTCCACGTCCCACAATTCCGGCTGAGCTACGCTCATGGTGAGCAGCGCCTTGCCGTTTTCCAGGGCGGCCTGTCCCGCGGCCACGATTTCACCGGATTCGGATTCCGCACGGGCGCGGATTACGCCGTTTTCGCAGGGGCCGGTTACTTCAAAGGAGACCTGAATGACGGCGCGTTCCGGGGAAACCTCCGGGGTGGTAATGAACACGTCCCAGGGGTGCACGTAGGTTTTGCCGCCCACCAGCACGCCCACCGAGCGATACAGACCCGCGCCGCTGTACCAGCGGGTGTTGGGCTGGGTGCAGCGGGTGGTGATCATCAGGGAATTTTTGGCCCGCAGATGGTGGGTCAAATCCACGGTGTAGGCGGTGTAGCCGTAGGGATGCAGGTTCAGCAGATCGCCGTTGAGGGTGACCTCGCTGTTCATGTACGCGCCGTCTACTATCAAAAGCACGGTTTTGCCCTGCCAGGCTTCCGGCAGATCAAAATTCTTGGTATAACAGCCGTCGCCGCCGGGATAAAAGCCCGTGGCCGCGCCGCTGACGGAGAGGGGGTCGCGGTGCTTTTCGATGATGTAATCGTGGGGCAGATTCACCTTTTCCCCGGCAGGGCCGCCGGGAAACATGAAGAACCGGCCTGCGCCTTCCTGAAAGCGCCAATCAAAATCAAAGGATGCGTATTTCATTTATTCTTCCTCCCAGGTGATTTTTGCCGTTTCTCCGGCGGGAATCGCAACGGACTGGCCCCGGAATTTCAGGGTGCCGCCCACCCGGCTGGCCCAGGCGGTGACTTCCCGCCTGTCCGCATCGTAGGTCACCTTTACCTGGCCCTGACAGATGGGGCATTCCGCCTGGAAATGCCGGTAATTGCCGGGGCAGGGGGCCACGTCGAAGGTATCGTAACCAACGCCGGTGTTTTCCACGCCCGCCACGTATTTCTCCAGCAGGCACACGGGGCCGCTGCCCCAGGCATGGCACAGACTGCGGCCGTAGGGATCGCCGTACATGGCGTAGTGCTCCGCGCCCTTTTCCCGGGGATCGAACTGTTCCCAGATGGAGGTCGCGCCCAATTCCAGCATGGGGTACCAATAGGTAAGAATCATTTCCTGCGCCTTTTCCACATACCCCAGCCGGCACAGGGCCATCAGTTCAAAGAACTTGAAGTAGGGGGTGGTAATGGGGTCAATTTCGTCATTCAGCAGGGCGTTCCGGGCGATGCGCGCGTTCTTTTCCGGGCAGAAGCCGTAGAGCACCGCGAAGATGTTGGCATGGCGGGTAACGTTGCGGCGGCCGGAAACATAGCCGTCGATATACGCGCCCTTTTCCTCGTCCCAGAAGAGCTTTTCAATCTGTTCATGCAGCGCGGCGGCCTTTTCGGCGAAGCCTTCGTCGGGCTTGCCCAGCAGGGAATGAATGCGGGCCATCACATCCTGCACCCGCCACAGGAGAATCTGTTCGGCGCACAGAGGGCCTTCCCGGTCGAACCGGGCCCAGTCGATGAACACCCAGTCGTCCGGACGGCCGATGACCAGCCCATTTTCATCCAGGCGGGAGGTGATGAAGTCGTACAGGGCGTGCACCCGGGGATAGACTTCCTCCACAAATTTCGCGTCGCCCGTGGCCAGATAATAATCCCACACCATGAAGATCAGGTAGGCGGAATAATCGTTGATGCAATTGATATGCTGGCAATAGGGGGGCCGGCCCAGCAGCGCGGAGATGGTGCGCCGGGTAATGGCGGGGTCGAAGAAGAGATACTGGTTCACCATGGCGGACTGATACGCGTCGCCGGACCAGACCCAGCGGTCCCGCTTGATGCCGTCGAAGAAGAATTCCCGGCAGTTCAGGTGGAAGGTGTGCACGCACACGTCGAACACCTGCTTGACCTGAGGTACGTCGCAGGTGAAATCCGCCCGGTCTTCCAGGGGCAGAAATTCGTATTCCGCCCATACCGTGGGCTGGGTTTTCCCCGTGCCCACCAAAGTCACATACCGGAAGGCATATCCCGGAAAATCGTAATGATCCGCCCCGGAGACGGTTTCGGAAATTACGCAGTTGGCGTCCAGGGTTTCGGTTTCGCTTTCGCCATACTGCACGTGGATTTTCGTGGCGGGGTCGGCGTTTTCAATATGTACCCGGCCGAAGCACTCCCGGCCGAAATCGTACAGAAATCCATTTTCCACGGGGCGAATTTCCGCCGCGTCCCAGCGCTCATACTGGAAGGGGAACACCTCGGGATTGTCCGTGGGCAGAGTATAAGCGGGCTCGCAGGCCGCCTTACCGGCGGTTTTCCGGGTGGCGTGGCTTACGTCCCAGGTGTCGTCGGTATAAATATCCCCGGAATCGATAAACGCGGCGGGCAGTCCGCCGATTTTCTGAATCTGCACGGTGATGGTGTGCTTGCCGGGGCCCACCTGCACCAGCGTATCCGTGGCGGCGGCAATGCGGCTGCCGTGGGGAAATTCGCCGGTCATTACCGTCACAACGCCGGGGGCCGTGGCCCGGCAGACGAATTCCGCGGGCTCCGTCAGTTCGATTTCTTTGCTGAAGGTAACGTTGGGGTAGGGGGTGGCCAGGTGCCACTGGCAGGGAATGTGCACGCCCCGCTCATAACGCCGGGAATGCACCAGCAGGCTGTGATAAATTTCATAGTCGCCCGGGAACCAAATCCATTTTCCTTTTCCCACGGGATACCCGTCCTTTCGAATCAAAATAGTTTGAAACCTATCATTATTATAGCGTAACAGGCGGATTTTGTCCACCAAAAAGCCCGCCGGTTTGCAGCCGGAGGGCTCGTTTTTGGGAACTTTATTTTACGTATTTGGGCCAGAAATCGTACATGGCCATTTCGCCCCGCTGCACGGAACGGGAGGCGCGGTTGGAGGGCACTTCGTAATTATAGCAGAAATTGTAACCCGCCTCGTAAGCGCCCTGAGCGGTGTTTTCCACGCTTTTCAGGCTCTGCAGCACCTTGGGATACCGGTTGGTCAGTTCGTAATTCAGAAAATGGCACTGGCCCTCCAGGGTGGTGTAATCGTAGCCCTTCTCGGCGCAGTAGTTCTGCAGATTGGTGCGCCGTCCGGCCAGCCATTGACAGATGCCGTAGCTGCCGCCGTAGGGGTCGGAGGTGTTATGGGTGGCGGGTTTGAAGCCGGATTCGCATTTGATGTTGGCCAGCACGCCGCAGGCCGCCGCGGGGCTCAGCTTTATAATATACACCAGATACGCATAGACCTTCTGCTCGTTGGAGGTGGCGTCATTGGCGAAGATTTCTTCCGCCGTGGGAATGGGGGATTTGTATTTTTCCAGGGCGCTGACGGCGCAATAGCCCACCGCGCCGTTTTTCTCCACCCGCGCCCAGTTGGCGCTGACGGCGGTGACCTGAATGCGATCGTCCTTGTTCAGGCGGCAGAGCTTCCTGGCGGAGGATTTGGGAGAGGCGTATACGTCCACGCCGCCGGACTTTACCACCGCATCAATATTGCAATCGCTGAAGGTTTCCGGCTTGGAAAGGGCGCTGAGGTAGGTGTAGGCCATAACGCCGTTTTTCTCTACCACCGCGCAGCTGCCCGCGCTGTAGACCAGGTTCACGCTGGCCCCTTCCGTCATCACGGCGGAACGGCTGGAGGTGGTGGGATAGGCGTACACCCGGGCCGCCTGGTCGAAGACCATTTCCGTGCCGGCGGAGGTGTCGAAGGTGATAAGCTGGGAAGCGTCTATGTAAACCTCGTACCCGTTGGCGCGAATCAGCGCTACGCCGTTTTGAATGCCCACCACTTCCACCAGGGTGTATTGGCGGACGCTGACGCTGGGCCCGGTCAGAGAAAACTGGCCGTAGACCCGGGCGTTTTTGCCGCTGATATAGGCGGCGTTTGCTTCCGCCATGGCAGAAAGCGCGGAAAGCGCCAGCATTAACAGTATCGCCCAGGCCAGGCCCCGGCGTACGATTCGCGTAAATCCGTGCATAAGCTTGCTCCATTCTGTCAAATTTGACGGTGACATACGATATTTCGATATAAATATATCACAACTGAAATATTTTGTCAATATTGAAATGAAATATAGCAACAAATTGAGCGGAAAAACGTAATATATTTCTGAAGAAAAGCTGGTATAATGGGGTGAATTCATTGGGGAGGAACGAAAATGAGCCAAATTACCAGACTGCCGGCGGTGCCGGTGATCGTGAACGATCCTTATTTTTCCATCTGGTCCGCGGCGGATCGGCCCACGGACAGGAACACCACCCACTGGGCGGGGGAGGACAAGCCCCTGTTCGCGGATATTCACGTGGACGGCTGCAAAAAGCGTCTGATGGGCCTGGGCAACGAGGCGGCTATGCCCCTGACGGAATCCACCGTCACGGCCACGGCCACGGAATTTGTATACGAAGACATGGGCGTGCGGGCGAAGCTGAAATTCGTCACGCCGCTTTTGATGGACGACCCGGACGTGCTGTCCGCGCCGGTGACCTATGTTTCCCTGACCACGGAATCCGTGGACGGCAAAGAACACGAGATTATCACGCATTTTTCCGCCTCCAGCCAGCTGACCTATTCCGGCGCGGAGGGCAAGCCCCTGATTTGGGATACCTTCGATACCAAGGGCTTGAAGACCGCCTACGTGGGCCGTCGGGAGCAGAAGCCCCTTTCCCATTCGGGCGATCACATTACCATCGACTGGGGCTATCTGTTCCTGGCCGGCAAAGACCCGGTGACGGCCGGTGAAGGCGGCCTGAGCATTACCGGCGGCGCGAACCTGGAATGCATGATCGCCTATGAGGACGTCGCTTCCATCAATTACTTCGGCCGCCTCACCCCCGCCTGGTATGCCAGAAACGGCAAAAACCTGGTGCAGATGCTGACGGAAATGGACGCGCGTCGGGCGGAAATTCTGAACCGCTGCCGGGTGCTGGACGAAAAAATCCGTTCCGAAAGCCTGAAGATCGGCGGCGAGGATTACGCGCTGATCACCGCGGCTTCCTATCGCCAGTGCCTGGGGGCGCACAAGCTGATTGCCGACGAAAACGGGGAAATGGTGTTCCTTTCCAAGGAAAACGATTCCAATGGCTGCATCGGCACCGTGGACGTGAGCTATCCCTCCATTCCCCTGATGCTGCTGGAAAATCCCGAATTTGTGAAGGGACTTTGCCGGCCCATCCTGAAGTTCGCGGAAATGCCCGTGTGGCGGTATGACTTTGCCCCCCACGATGTGGGCCGTTATCCCAACGCCACCGGCCAGGTCTACGCGGCCAAGGTGCGCGTGCATACCCCCAACGGCTCCACCTATCCGCCGTATTATCTCTATCCCGCCTCTTCGGATCCGTATCATTTCGCCTATCAGATGCCCGTGGAGGAATGCGGCAACATGCTGATTATGCTGGCGGCGGCCTGGCGGGCGGACGGCGACCTTTCTCTGGTGAAGCGGCACATGCCCACCCTGGAGAAATGGGTGCGCTACCTCATCGATTTCGGCGAAGACCCGGGCGAGCAGCTTTGCACGGACGATTTCGCCGGACATCTGGCCCGGAACGTGAACCTTTCCGCCAAGGCGGTCTGCGGCGTGGCTGCCTTCGGTCTGCTGAAGAAGGCCCTGGGCGAGGCCGAAACCGGCGAAAAGTATCTGGCCCTGGCCCGGGAACTGGCCGCCAGCTGGGAAAAGCGCTGCGACGGCGGGGATCATACCTTCCTCACCTTCGACGGCAACGGCTGGAGCATGAAGTACAACATGGTCTGGGACAAGCTCTTCGGCCTGAACCTGATGGACGACGACTATTACGCCCGGGAAAACGCCTGGTACAAGGCCCACACCAATGAATTCGGCCTGCCCCTGGATTCCCGGTCGGATTACACCAAGTCGGACTGGATTATGTGGGTGGCTGCCCTTGCCCCGGCGGAGGATTTCAGCGCTTACGCCGCGCCCATCGCCCATTATATCCGCAACACCGTCTGCCGGGTGGCCTTCAGCGACTGGTATGACAGCAAAAACGGCACCTATCAGCACTTCATCGCCCGCAGCGTTCAGGGCGGCGTGTTCATGCCGATGCTGATGCGCAAGTGGACGGAAAAATAAAGAAGCATACAACAAAGTGCGCGGACGAAAGCTCGTTCGCGCACTTTAACTTTGATAAGCTTTTTGTGGGACGCTTCAGGGAATCAGCCTGCGGCCCCAGGAGAAGCTTTTTTTGTAGAAGCCGGAGGAAAGGGAGCTGATCATGACCTTCTTTCCGGAGGAGGAGGCGTGGACGAACCGGCCGTTGCCCAGGTAAATGCCCACGTGGTCGGTGAGGTCGTCGTCCTCCGGTTCGGTGTTGAAAAACACCAGGTCGCCGGGCAGCAGCTGAGAAATGGTTTCGATTTTGGGATACTTCTCATTATAGCCCTGAGATTGAGCGGAACGCCCCAGGGAAATGCCGCAGACCTTCTGATAGCAATACAGCGTCAGGCCCGCGCAATCGAAGGAGGCGGGGCCGCGGGTGGCGTAGACGTAGGGCTTGTCCAATTGCTCCAGGGCCAGGGCGATGACCTTGTCCACCTTGGTGGAGGTGGTCATGTCGCTTTTGCGCACATAGCCGTATTTGCCCCCGGCGGTGACCCGGCACCATTTGCCGTCCGGCGTAATGCCCACGCATTTCAGGGCCGTGCCCGCCTTCAGGCTGGCGATGCCCCGGGCGGAAGCGGAGGGCAGAGCGTAGGCCCGGGCGCCGTCTTCGCCCACGGCCAGGGTGGCGCTGCGGCTGCAGGGGTTCTCTGTGTCCAGCGAAGCGGCTTTGCACCATCCGGCGGCGGAAACGCCCTTTACGTAGGCCCAGCCGTTTTCCAAGGCGGAACAGGTGACCTTTTCGCCATAGCCCAGGTATCCCGCCGTGCTGCCCGCGCCGCCGGATTTTTCCCACAGGCGCACCAGGGTGTCCGCCGCATAAGCGTCCACGGTTTTCATGGGTTCATCCGGGTCCTTGTCTTTGGAAAGAGCGGAAGCAGGCACATAGGCGTTCACACCGTTTTTCTCCACCCGGCACCATTTGCCGTCCGGGGTCACGGCCACCAGCGTCAGCGTCGTTCCCGCCGTCAGGGCAAGACTTTTGCCGCCCTTTACGGGCCGGGCGTAGGCCACCGCGTCCTCCTGAGCGTAGACCGTCAGGGAATAGACGTTGGGGTCCTTTTTAGTCAGGTCGGACGCCCGGCAATAGGCGTATTCCTCGTCGCTGTATTCCACCAGCACCCAGCCGTCTTTGGCCGCCAGGCAGGTAAGGCTTTCTCCATAGGAAACCGTGGCCACCACCGAGGCGGAGGCGCTGTTTTTGCCGTACAGGTTCACGGTGTTTTCGGCGGCGTAGCCGGTGACGCTTTCTCCCTGGGCGGGAATCGCGCCCGCCAGCAGCGCAAGCAATACAAACAGTAGCCCGAGTTTTTTCAAAGGGTGCATTTGGATTCCTCCCTTGTGAATTCCATCGGTAGAAATCTATGTAGTTACGTACATTATATGCCAGAAACGGCGTGAATGCAATGAAAATGCAACATATGAAATAAAATTAAAACAATTCCGGCCGGGGCGCGGGGCCTGGGCCGGAAGCGGGGATTATTCTTTTTCGATAATGATTTTCTCGTCCTCGGCGTACATGCGCACCCGGCGGCCTTCCACGCCGGCCTTTTCCAACAGCGCCCGGGAAATCTGCACCCGGCCCGCCCGGTCCAGCACGGCAAATTCCTCCTGAGAACCGGAAGCGTCCTGGGTCATGTCCTGGAAGCCGCCGGACTGCTCCAGCCTGCGGCGGAAGTCCTCGGTCATGACCATTTCGGAGGCGGTTTTGCCGTCCCGAATGGCCACCACCCGGTTTACCCGCTGGGCCAGCGCCCGGTCGTGGGTGACGATGATGATGGTCAGCCCCAGTTCCCGGTTCAGGCGACGGAATACGTCGAAGATGTAGCCCGCGGTTTTGGAATCCACGGAACCGGTGGGCTCGTCGGCCAGCAGCAGCTTGGGATTGTTGGCCAGGGCGATGGCAATGGCGATGCGCTGCTGTTCGCCGCCGGAGAGCTGAGAAAGCCGGGAATGGGCCTTGTGCTCCATGCCCACCAGTTCCAACAGCTCCATGGCCCGCTTCTTCCGGTCCTTTGCGGAACCGAAGAGCATGGGGGTCTGCACGTTCTGCCAGGCGGGCAGCCAGGGCAGCAGGTTTCGGGCGTTGTTCTGCCAGACGAAGCCCACGGTGGAACGCTTGTATTCCACCAGTTCCTTTTCGGACATTTTGAAAAGATTTTTGCCGTCCACAAACAGCCTTCCGGCGTTGGGTCGATCCAGGGCCCCCAGCATGTTCAGGAAGGTGGACTTGCCGGAACCGGAATTGCCGATGATGGCCATCAGCTCGCCCCGGCGGACGCTGAGTTCCAGTCCCTGCAGGGCCAGCACTTCAATATCCCGGGTTTTGTAGATTTTTACCAGATTATCGCATTCCACGATGTAATCCGGGTTTGCCATGTCAGTTTCCCGCAATGATCTCACCGTCCTCCAGCGCGTAGATTTTGTCGCCGATGGTCGCCAGTTCCCGGTCGTGGGTGGTCATGACCACGGTAATGCCCTCTTTGTCGGTCAGGTCCCGGAAGATGTGAGCCACCTGCAGGGCCGTGCCGGAATCCAGCTCCGCCGTGGGTTCGTCGGCAAAGAGGATGGAGGGCCGATGGGCCATGGCCCGGGCGATGGCCACTCGCTGCTGTTCGCCGCCGGAGAGCTCCTGGGGCAGATGTCCCGCCCGCTTTTCCAGCCCCACCAGCCGCAGGCATTCCAGCGCCCGGTCCTCCAGTCCCCGCTTTTCTCCCGCCAGGCGCAGGGCGAAGGCCACGTTTTCCAGGGCGGTCATCAGGGGAATCAGCGCTACGGACTGGAACACATAGCCCACCTTCTTCCGGCGCAGGCGGCAGCGCTCCGTCTCCGGCAATTGGGCGATGTCCTGGCCTTCGAAGAGTACCTTGCCCTCTGTGGGCGGATCCAGCGCCCCCAGAATGTTCATCAGCGTGGTTTTGCCGGAACCGGACTTACCCACCAGCACGGTGAGCCTGCTTTTTTCAATATGCACATTGACCTTTTTCAGGGCGTAAAAGTCCTCCTCCCCCTGAATGGGGAACGCCCGGGAGACGTCGATGGTTTTCAGCATGTCAATCCTCCCCCAATTTGATGGCCTGCGCCATGCGCAGCCGGCGAATGATGGCCACCAGAATGCAGACGCACACCACCAGCACCCCCAGGATAATGGCGATGAGCCGGATGTGATCGGCAAAATCCCGATAGACCTGCAAAGGCAGCGTCGCGTCGGCGGAGGAATAGGCCAGCTGGATCAGCGGAATATACAGCCGGCTTACCAGAACGCCGATGCCCGCGCCCGCGGCCATGGAGATCACCGATTGCCATAAATGTTCGTTGATCAGAAGCGCAATCAGTTCACCCACGGACATGCCCATGGCCCGGTAAATGCCAAACTGCAGGCTGCGGGAGCGAATGGAGAGAATCCAGAAGATCAAAAATCCCGCGGCGCACAGGGTCAGGCCGATGATAAAGCTCAGGGTCAGGATGCCGTTGGTGCCCTGAATGGAGGGGGAGTGCTTCATGTCGGAAATCTGGGTGTCGATGTCGGTAAATTTCAGATACCGGTTTCCGCTTTCGGCGGCATATTGGGAAACCGCCGCCACGCCATTCGGGGCCTTCAGCCAGATTTCATAGGGAACCACGCCCCAGCAGGAGCGCAGATAGCCGAAATTGGCCACCACCAGATACTGATCGGTTTCCTCCTGGGTGCCGTCGGAACGGGTGACGCGCACCGTGGGCTGATAGGCCGGGAAGTAATCCACAAAGCCGGTGATAGTGAGGGAAACGGAGGACTGTTCCGAGGCCCGCAGGCTGATGCTGTCGCCAATTTCCAGCCCCAGATTCTCCCGGAAATTGGAAGAAACCAGGCAGCCGTTCAGAGTCTGGGAAAGGTCGTTGAGATAGGCGAAGAAATGCCGGTCCAGCAGTCCGTCCTTCATCCAGGCGGTCTGGCCGAAGGCGCGGGTGTCTATGCCCATCAGCTGCACTCCGGAAAGAGAGCGGCTGCCCACGTCCACGCCGGCTGCGTCGTCTCTGAGCACCTGGGCCACGCTTTCTACGCCGTCAATCTGGCTGTATCGGCCGGCGTCGGGTTCCTGATATTCCCCGTTGACCCGCCGCCAGGATTCCTGCAATACCACGTCTGCCCCCAGGTCGTAGCGCAGCTGCTCTTCCTGAGAAGTGTTGACGGTGCAGGCGGTATCGGCGTTGAGCATGCCGATGGAAATGGTGAGCATCACAAAGCACATCATGAAGGCCTGATTCTGCCGGTTCCGGAGAATCTGCAAAAAGGAGGCGTACAGCGCGGGGCTCCACAGCCGCCGGAAAAGCCGAAATACCACCGAGGCAATCATGGGAATCAGCCGCACGGCGATCAGCGACGCGCCCACCGCAAACAGCGAGGAGGAAACGTACAGAAGGGGATCCAGCGCCGCGCCCCCGGCCACTTTTTCCGCCAGCAGCGCCTTCTGGTTGTTGAAGGTGTAAAGCCCGTAAATGGAAACGGCGGTAAGAATGAAATCCAGGAAGCATTTCTGCCACCAGGGCTTACGGTTCATGGCGTGACGGCCCCGCTTTGCGTCCACAATGGTGAGCCGGGAAAAGGACACCGCCGGCAGCACCATTACCAGTACCCCCAGCACCGCCGCCGCCAGGGCGTAAAGCCAGGCGGAAAGGTCATAGCGGATGCGCAGGGCGGCGGGATTGGAAAATTCCAGGAAGGCGCTGGCGGAGCCGATGGCCCGGCAGAGGAAGGCGCTGAAGGGAACGCTGAGCACAAAGGCGACCGCGGCCAGAATCAGCCCCTGAGAAAGGTACATCTGCAATACCTGTCCGCCGGAAGCGCCTCGGGATTTCAGAACGGCAATTTCCGTTTGCTCAATTTCCAGAATCTGCCGGGAAACCATGAAGATAAAGGCGATCAGCAACGCGAATACCGGCACCTGCAATACCTTCAGCGTGGCGGAGGCCTGGTTGGCCCGGGTGCGATAGGAGCGGAGCATGTCCTCGCAGGAGGCCCGGAAGTTCCGGATGAATTCCAGGTTGTATTTCCGGTTCATCTGGTCGATGACGGAAAGCAGGGTGTCCGTATCCTGGGCGCGCATTTCCTCGTAATCGATGTGCAATTTCCACAGGGTGGGCACGTTGTATTGCTGGGTATCCCCCGCTTCCGCGATCTGGCGGAACAGGGTCATGGGCACGAAAATCTGTCCCACGTAAGCGTCCTCGGTTTCATCCCACCAGGAATCGCCGTTTTCGTCGAATACCCCCGCCACCCGCAGCCGCAGGGGCGCGCCGTCCGGGGTGAAGACGTACTGATATTCCAGCACTTCGCCCACTGTCAGGCGCTTGCGCACAAAAGCCGTGCGGGAAACCAGCGCGTCGTACACGCCCGCTTCATCCGGCGCGTCGGAATAAATCTGGCCTTCGATGAGGCTCACGTGGTCCTCCAGCCCCGTCATGGCGGAAACAAACAGCTTGATGGAATTGGGGGAATCCGCCCGGCCCATGAGGGAGGAAGCGGCGTAATCGTTGATGTAAGCGTATTCCGTGCGATACAGGGCGGGGGTATTCAGCCGCTGCTCCAACTGCGCCATGTCCTGCTGGGCTTCATAATATTGTCGGTTGGCGGCGGCGTCCCGGCTGCCCTTGTGCAGGCTGGATTCCAGGGTGAACAGGGCGGGATATTCCCCGGTGGCCCGGTAGGAGTCCGACAGAGAACGGGTCAGAAGATTCTGAGTCACGGCGCCGATATACATGGGGCCGCTCATGGCGATGCTGATGAGAAACAGATTGCCTATCAGAAGGCTGAGAATCATCCATTTCTTGTTCAGCATCTTGCGAAAAACGAATTTCAGCACGCTGTCAACCTCACTTTGTAATCAGCTTGTCGCCGGGCTCCACGCCCTGGATGACCCAGACGTTCTGGCCGGCGGCCAGGGCGCGGTTTACATACCGCATGTGAACGCCGCCCTCTGCGTCCAGAAAGCGCACCCGGTATCCGCCGTTTACGAATTCCAGGCACTGGTCCGAAACCAGCAGAACGTTTTCCAGGCGCAGGGTCTCCGCCGTGGCGGATACGGAAGGATAGCCCAGGGCGGAAAGATCTTCCGTGGGGCGAATGTAGGCATAACCGCTCTGCTGGGCCGCAGGCAGTACGTTGGCGGCGGAAACCACCAGCCCGGCGGAGGTGGCCTTGGCGGAACGGTCCGAGAAAAGCAGATTCACCGTCATGCCGTATTTCAGTTCGCCGTTGGGGTTCGCCACCCGAACCAGCAGGGTGGCCGGGTCGTACAGATGGGCCAGCGCCTTGCCCGCGGGAATCGCGTCCCCGGGAGAGATCTGGATCAGGGAATGCAGCACCCCACCGGCTGCGCAGCAAAGCTGCTTGGTTTCGTTCGCCTGGGCGGCCTGGTCGTATTCGGCCTGCAGCCGGGCGATTTCCGCCTCCGCCCCGGGAATATACCGGGAAAGCAGCAGCTCCTCCTTTTCCGCCAGCAGCTCGTTTTGCCGGCGCTGGGCCTGAGTGGGGGCGGAATGGGCGGCGGCGCGGTATTCGTCGATGCGCTTCTGCCGCTGGGAAAGCTCGTAGGCGTGATCGTCCTGGGCGTCCTCCAGGGCGATTTTCCGGCGCAGCAGCTGGTTTTCGTCCATTGCCAGGGTGTAGGTGAGGATGGGGTCCCCCGGCTGCAGCGTCTGCCCGGGTTCCGCCAGGAATTCTACGAAAATTGCGCCCTCCAGATTCAGCGTCACGTTTTCGGTGGTCAGGTATTGCACGTCGCCTTCGAAAGTGGTCTGCCGGGAAAGGGTGCCCGGGGCGGCCTCCTTGGTGGCAAACTGCGGCGCGGCCAGGGCGGCGGGGCAGAAAAGCGTCAGCGCGCAAATCAGCGCCAGCCCCCGGCGCAGGTGTTTATTCGCCCACATAAACCGTCTCTCCCTCCTCCAGACCAAAGGTGATTTCGATTTCGGCGGCGCCCCGAACGCCGCAGGTCACGTCCCGGCGGACACGGCTTTCGCCCTCCACCACGTAGACGTAGCTTTCGCCGTTTTCCGTAAACACGCTGTTCACGGGTACCAGCAGCGCGTTTTCCGCCCGGGCCGTGACCAGACACAGCGCGGCGGTTTCGCCAATCTGCATCGGGCATCCTCCTTCCACGGAGAAGGCGCTGGGGTATTGGGCTCCCCGCAGGGCGCTGCGGCGGTATTCCGCCTCGTCCACCGCTTCGGGAATGAGCTTCAGGCGGGTTTCTCCCGCCAGAGCATAAATTTCCAGTGCGCCCGCCAGTTCGGAGGGCGTCAGATAGGCGCTTTGCAAAACCAGATCGTCCTCGTCGGTAATGACGCATACGGTTTCATAAGCGGCCAGACGCTGCCCCCGCTGGGCGCATACCGTCGCCACCCGGCCCCGGCAGGGAGCCAGGAGCTCACCGCCGGCCAGGGCCTTTTCCAATTCGGCCTTTTCCGCGGCGATGGCCTCCAGCCGGCTTTCCCGGGCGGAAACGTCGTTCTGATATTCCTGGTCGTACAGCAGCATTTCGGTTTCGATTTCGTAGCGTGCGTCGGCGTTGGGGGCCGCGTCCAGATTCAGCTGGTACAGCTCCATGTCGATTTCCCGCATCTGCGCTTCATAGGCAGCCGTTTCCGCCAGAGAGGCGGCTTCCTGATCCAGCGCCGCGATGGCCCCCTGGGTTTCGGATGCGTCCGGCCGGGCCAATATATCCCCGGCTTCCACTTCGTCCCCCGGAGAGACGAGCATTTCCCCCAGCAGCACGTCTGAAGTGAAGCACACCGCCTGGGAGCGGGGCGCGACTACGGCCTCCAGCACCCGCACGTTTTCCAGATTTCCCCGATAGACCGCGGCGGTATCCATGGTCGCGCCCACGGGGCTGAGCAGTTCCGGAATCTCACGGGCCTGCTGCCCACAGCCAGCCAGGCCCAGTATCATCAGCATTAGGAGGAACATAAGCCCTCGTTTTTTCATGGGAACCAATCCTCCTTTAGTACAAAATCACGCTGTCGCCGCTTTTCAGCCCCTGCAGAATTTCCGCGTATCGGCCGGTCACCAGCCCCACCTGCACCCGGCGGACGCTGAGCAGCCCGGCCTCGTCCGGCACATATACGCAGCTTTCGCCGTCGATTTCCGAAAGGGCGGTGAGGGGAATATACAGGGCGTTTTCTCGGGTCTCCACGGTGACGGTGAAGTTCCCCGAATCCCCGGCGGCCAGGTTCACCCCGGGGGTGAGCAGTTCAAAATACACCCGGGTGAGCTTGCTTTTTTCGTTCAGGGGCTCCTCTTCCACGCCGATCTTCTGGGCGGTGGTGAGCTTCAGGTCGTAATCCTCCCCACCGATGGACACGGTGTAGATGGCTTCGGGATCCAGCGCCTGGGGATGCTCCACCGAGGCGGAGAAGGCGCAGCTGGACAGGTCGGTCACGGTGACCACCACCTTGCCGTTGACGGAGGTCTGCCCGGGGGTTACGTCCAGCAGGGAGGTCACGGTGCCGTCCATGTCCGATACAATGACCCGGCCTTCCCGGCGGCGGTTTAAGGCATCCAGCTGCTGGGCGATGAGGGTCAGATCGTTTTCGCAATCCCGAATGGCCACCTGATACGTCCGGCGGCGCTCCAGCTCCGCGGCGGTGGCCTCCCGGCCCTCCAGCCGCTGATCCATCAGGGAAAGCAGCGCCTGAGCCCGGGAAAGCTCCTGGGAAAGCACACTTTGGCGCTGGGTGAGGGCAGCGATTTCTCCGTCCAGTTCGCCGCAGTCCAGCGTGGCCAGAACATCGCCCTTTTTCACCTCGTCGCCTACGCTGACCCAAAATGTGTCGTAATAATATCCCGATTCTCCGAAGCCGTAGCTCTTCTGCCGGGCGGCGAAGTATTTCACCCGCACGCTTTCGGTCAGGGTGATCTCCCCCTGCCGAACGGTGGTAAGGCTGTATTCCGCGGGGGAGCCTTCCTTTACCACAAAGACCTCCTCCGGCCCGCCTGTTTTTCCGGCGCTGCAGCCTGTCAGCAGTGTAAGCATCGCCAGCGCGCCCGCGGCGACGCGTAATTTGCATTTTTTCAAAGCCATGCGTCCTCCCATCCGGTAATAAACAAACAGAATTATAACATATTCTGTGGGAATTTGTATATAAAAATACGAAAGAATTCTTTCTGAAAATTCCAGAAATCATGCTATAATAAAAACAAAGTCCATAGTGAGGTGACGCGACATGAAACATGAGGATTTGCAATATTTATTGGTAGATTTGCCCGGGGACATTCGCCGGCTGAAGGATGCGGGGGAATTTTCTCACATGCGCCGGGTGATCGAAATGCGGCTGAGCGGCGAAAAGCTGACGGAGCCCATGCGCAAGCGGCTGGAACTGGAACTGGCCATGACGCAGATGCTGGACGCGGCCTATCCCTACAGCGCGGAGGAAGCCGCGGCCCTGGCGGCCGGCTCCATTCGGGATTTCACCCCGGCGGAATTGGAGCATTACCGGGATCTGGACGCGGCGGACTGGATCTATGTGGATGCGCAGGTGCGCTATCGTCGGAATTTCCTGACCAATCTCATCAAGACCCGGCCGGAGCTGGAGGCGCGGGTGCTGGACGAAAAGCGGCTGAATGATCAGCATTCCAACCGGGACATGCTGGAAAAGATGATGGCCAAAATGCGGGAAAAGGGCGGCGCGGCGGTGAAGTTCCGCATTCGCGCCTCCGTGCAGGTGAAGCCCGAGGCCTACCGCCCCGGCAAGAAGATTCGCGTGCAGATTCCCGTGCCGGTGGAAGGCAGCCAGATGAAGGACGTGCGCATCCTGAAGATTTCTCCGGAACCGGCCCACGTGGCCGCGCCGGATTATCCCCAGCGCACCGTGTGCTTCGAAGGCGTGTATCCGCAGGAGACGGTGTTTCAGGTGGAATATGAATACGTGAACCGCATGCGCTATGTAAAGCCCGACCCGGCCCGGGTCTCCGCCAGCCAGCCCCGGTTTTACACCGAGGAGCTGCCGCCCCACATCGTCTTCAAGCCCTATATTCGCATGCTGGCCAGCCAGATTGTGGGACAGGAGACCAATCCCCTGATCAAGGCCCGGAAGATTTATGATTACGTCACCACCGTGCCCACCTATTCCTTCATGCCCCCGTATTTCTGCGTGGAGGATCTGCCCGGCTTCATGGCCACTCGGCTGAAGGGCGATTGCGGCGTGTTCTCGCTTTTGTTCATCACCCTCTGCCGTGCGGCGGGAGTGCCGGCCCGGTGGCAGAGCGGCCTGTACACCACGCCCATGGAAATCGGCTGCCACGACTGGTCCCAGTTCTACGTGGCCCCCTATGGCTGGATGTACGTGGACGGCTCCTTCGGCAACAGCGCCCATCGCAACGGCAACGAAGCCCGCAGGGATTTCTATTTCGGAAATCTGGACCCCTACCGCATGGTGGCGGCCACGGAATTCCAGCATGAGTTCGATCCGCCCATGGATTTCATGCGCTACGATCCCTACGACAATCAGGAGGGCGAGGCCGAATACGAGGACGGCGGGCTGCACAACAGCCAGATTTATACCGATCAGGAAATGCTGGAAATTCAGGAACTGGACGATTGATTCAATATCAGTGGCCCGCGCTTCCCGTAAAAAGGAGGCGCGGGCCGATTTTTCATAATATAACCTGTTTTATCGTACGATTTCTACGCCTTCAGGGGCGCGTACGTCCGTTTTCAGGCCGGATTCGGTTTTCTCCACCCGGATGTGAATGGGGCCCAGGGGAGTGGGGTAATCCCCCTCCGCCCAGGTAAGGTCGCCCAGCTGGGGGCGAACGGCCACCTTCCGGCAGCCGGGGGAGAGCACCTTCACGCCCAGCACGTACTGCGCCAGGAAGGGCGCGGGGCCGGAGGCCCAGGCGTGGCACAGGCTGTGCCGCAGATTCTTATAGCAATACGCGCCGAAATCTCCGTGAATGTCGTCCTTGCCTTCGGGCACCACCTGGTCGATGGGGCTGGCGTTTACCGCCCAATCCAGATTGAAATCCTCCCAGAAGGTGGTGGCTCCCAGATCCAGCATGCCGCCCCAGTAATCCCGCATATCCCGCAGCGCACCGGTCATGTCGCCGGCCTCCGCCTTGGCGGCCAGGGTGGCAAAGCCCAGGAAGGTGCTGTATCCGTGTGCGCCGTTGGGTTCGATGACTTCCTGATTCATCCGCACCGGGTCCTCCAGCCCCCAAAGGGCCATCAGCGCCGCCGCCTGCTTGGAATGGCCGTGGAAGGGATGTACCTGCATCAGCCGTGCCCGCTGGGCGTCGCAGAACTGAGCGGTTTCCTCGTCGCCCATGGCTCGCATCATTTCGGCGGTCATTTCAAAGGCCCGGGCCATCAGTGCCTGCTGACCGGCATGAATGCCCACGGGATTTTCGCTGTTGGGCCAGTCCAGGAAGCCGCCGGGCAGCTTCTCGGAGCCGTCCTCCAGAATGAACTGGCTGACATGGTGCACCAGTTCCTTCATATAATCATGGTGCGCCTTCAGATATTCCAGGTCGCCCCCGGCCCGGTAGAGAATTTCATGGGAAAGCAGCCACCAGAGGGAATAGGTGGGCATGGAGTTCATCCAGCCGGTGGGCGGGGTGATGGTGCTGTGCAGATCCAGGCTGTTTTTCAGAATTTCGTGGGCGCCGTAGGCGGAAAGGATGGTCATTTCGGAGGGATAGATGTCTCCGCACCATACCAGCCGATCCCGCTTGATGCCGTCCCAGAGATATTCCTGCATGTTGAGATAAGCGGTGTAGACGGCGGTTTCATAGATGTCGTTGATCCGCGCGTCGGAACAGGCAAAGGAGCCTTCCTTCTTCAGCTCCCGGCCGATCATCACGCCCTGAATCATGTAAAGCTCGATGGAAGCGTCGTCGTCCATCAGTTCGATGTTCACAAAGCGGAAGCCGCTTTCGTTGGTTTCGTTGGCACTGAGGAAGCCCACGTTCAGCACCATGTCCCGGTTGGCGTGGTCGTTGGTGGATCCCTTTTCCGGATAGGGCGTCATGGCTTCGGAAACGGATTCACCAAAGCGCACCTTCAGGTTCACACGATTGCCGGTTTTCGGCGATACGTACCAGGAATAGACCCGGATGCTGCCGTGGAATTCACAGCCGAAATCCACGAGCACGCTGGCACGTTCGCCGGTGGTGTTGGTCAATTTGCAGGCGGGCCAGAAGGCCGGCTTTTCCAGAGAGATCTGGCCGGGACGGGGCTCCAGCAGGGCCTCCGCGCCGGAAACCTGGCCGGTGGTGCGCACCACGCGCATGGGGACGATATACTTGCGAACCCGGGGATCCGTGGCATAGGGTTGCGGTTTGAACATATGCTGCCTCCTGAGATTCAATGAAATACACGCTCTTATTATAGCGTATTTTTGTCCCAGACTCAACCGGAGAATTTTTTTTGAAAAAGTTCACAGAAATGGGATATTTTCGGCGAATTCTTCGTCTAAAAATCAGAAATATTGAGGGGGAGGAATTTTCAATGAAGCTCAGAAAAATCGTTGCATTGGTTATGGCGCTGATGCTGGCGGCCATGACTGCCTGCATGCCGGCAATGGCCGCGTCGGACATGAAGGTGAAAACCACGGATTCTGTGCACTTGCGCAAGGGCCCCGGCCTGGATTATGCCGCCATTACTTCTGTGGACGGTGGAAACAGCTACACCTATCAGGGCGTCAGCCGATACGACGGCCGCGGCGTGGTCTGGCACAAGATTTCCTATAAAAAGTCCAGCGCATGGGTTTCTTCCAAGTACGCCAAGGTGACGGTGGGCGGCACCAGCCTGGACAACAGCACTTACGTAAAGACCACCGCTTCTGTAAACCTGCGCAAGGGCGCGGGCACGGGCTACGGTAAGATCAGCACCGCTTCCAAGGGCACCAAGCTGTTCTATCTGGGCTCCTCTGCGAAGGATTCCAGCGGCAATACCTGGTATCGGGTTTCCTGCTCCAAGGGCGTGGCCTGGGTGTGTGGACGGTATGCGAAGCTCTCCACGGCAAAGGATACCGATTCCCCCAAGGATGGCAACACCGTGGTGACCACCGCATCGGTGAACATGCGCAAGGGCCCCGGCCTGGATTACGGCAAGGTGACTTCCTTCTCCAAGGGCAAAAAGCTGACGTATCTGGGCGAAAGCAAGAAGGACGCCCGGGGCGTGACCTGGTATAAGTGCTCCTCCGGCAAGAACACCGGTTGGGTGTCCGCCCGCTATTCCAAGCTTTCCACCGAGAAGGATTCCGGCTCCTCTTCTGGGTCCTCTTCCGGTTCCACCAGCGGCAGCACCGTGGTAACCACCGCTTCTGTGAATATGCGCAAGGGCCCCGGCCTGGATTACGACCAGGTGACCTCCTTCTCCAAGGGCAAGAGCCTGACGTACTTGGGCGAAAGCCAGAAGGACGCTCGGGGCGTGACCTGGTATAAGTGCTCTTCCGGCAAGAACACCGGTTGGGTGTCTTCCCGTTATTCCAAATTGAAGTAAGTTTTTCCGTGGCCCGCGCCTGTCGGCGCGGGCCACGGGTGTGGGGGGCACCTCCGGTTCCCCCCACACCCCCCTCCGGTGGCGCCCCCAATGGGCCTGCGCTTTGCGCAGGCCCATTGGG
>CACXHB010000127.1 GCA_902767315.1 uncultured Eubacteriales bacterium | reverse complement strand
GGGGGCGGCGGCTGGGAGCTTCGCTCCCAGCCGCCGCCCCCCAGCGGGCTCAATGCGTTTCTATTGGCGCTTTGGATTATTGACCCAGGGCGTATTTCTCATGATACAGCTTGAACAGCGCATCGAAATCCGCGTTGTCGTGCTTCACGGCCTGCAGAGATTCGTGCAGATTCAGCTGGCTGTGGGCCATATCGATGAGGCAGCCGGCGATGTTGGAGCAATGATCCGCCGTGCGCTCCAGGTTGGTCAGCACATCGGAGAGGATAAAACCGGTCTCGATGCTGCATTCGGCCCGCTGCAGCCGGGCGATATGCCGGGTTCGAATCTGTTGGGTCAGTTCGTCTATGACCTGCTCCAGCGGCTCCACCATGGCGGCAGCTTCCAGATCGTTCCGCTGGAAGGCCATGGCGGTCAGCCCCAGAATTTCGCCCACGGCGGCGCCAAGCCGATCCAGTTCCGCAATGGCTCCATGGGTAAAGGTCAGATGTTTGTCTCGCATTTCTTCCGCGGAACCCAGAATATTCAGGGCGTGATCGCCGATGCGCTCCAGATCGCCGATGATGCGCAAAAGCTTTGCGGCCTCGTTGGTGTCCTCGGCGCTGGCCAGGGGCTCGGCGCTGAGCTTGACCAGGTAGGTGCCGATTTCATCTTCCAGATGATCGGTGCGGCTTTCCGCGTCTCGGACGGACTGGGCCAGCTTGGGATCGTATTCCTTCAGGGCGGCGGTGGCGTTCATCAGCCCGGAAACCGCCATAGTGTTCATTTCCACCGTCAGGTCATGACAGCGCTCCAGCGCCAGGGGTGGCGTGGCCATGAGGCGGGGATCCAATTCCACCACTTTTTCCTGCTCGGGGCCGTCGGGTACCAGGCGGCAGACCAGCTTTTCCAACAGGGACGAGGCGGGGAAGAGCATGGCGGTGCAGAGAATGTTAAAGGCGGAATGCACCACGGCGATGCCCATCTGATCGATGGTCTGGCCCAGCAGGGGAATGGTGAAAACGGCCTTTACTGCGCAGAAGACGATGAGCAAAACCGCCGTGCCGATGATATTAAAACACAGATGCACCAGCGCCGCCCGGTGGGCGTTTTTGTTGGCGCCGATAGAGGAAAGCATTGCGGTAATGCAGGTGCCGATATTCTGGCCCATGATAATGGGAATGGCGGCGGCGTAGGTGACGCTGCCGGTGACGGCCAGGGCCTGCAGAATGCCCACGGAGGCGGAGGAGGACTGAATGACGGCGGTGAGAAGGGCTCCGGCCAGCACGCCCAGAATGGGATTGGTGAACAGGGTGAAGGCCTGAGCAAAGGCAGGCACCTGAGAAAGGCCCGCCACGGCGGCGGACATGGTTTCCATGCCGAACATCAGTGTGGCAAAACCCAGCAGGATGGTGCCGGTATCCCGGCGCTTGTCCGTGGGCCGCACCATGCAGAAGATCAGGCCGATCATCGCCAGAACCGGAGTAAAGGAGGAGGGTTTCAGCAGCTGCACGAAGAAATTGGAGCCGTCGATGCCGCCCAGGCTGAGAATCCAGGCGGTAACGGTGGTGCCGATGTTCGCGCCCATGATGACGTTAATGGCCTGCTTCAGGGTCATCAGCCCCGAATTGACAAAGCCCACCACCATGACCGTGGTGGCGGAGGAGGACTGAATGATTCCCGTGACGCACAGACCGGTGAGCAGTCCCGCCAGCTTTCTGGTGGTCAGCCGGCCCAGCAGCGATTTCAGCCGTCCGCCGGCACGACGCTCCAGCGCCTGGCCCATGAGATCCATGCCGAACAAAAACAGACTCAATCCGCCGATCAGCTTCAAAACGTCAAAAATTGACATATTCCCACTCCCTTCTTGTTGATTCTATTTTACCATATGCAAACTTTTCGGTTGTTACAGAAGGGAACAGGGCATGTAAAAAGGTAAATTTGTACGCAAAACCTTCGTCAAGTATGCAAAATCTATGTCAAATAAAGAAACCCGGCGCAAAACGGCCGGGTTTGAAATCAATTTTTGGAAAAATCAGCGGCTCTTGTTCATGGAGAAGCCGTCCTTTTCGAAGGCGGCCATCCAGCCCTTCAGGCGCACGAAGAAATCCTCGTTGGTGCTGGTTTTTTCCATCATGCCGATGAGCTGTTCGGCGGTTTCCTGATTGCCGGTGCTGCCCAGCATTTTGCGCACCTGATATTCGCCTTCCAGCTCCGCGGGAGTGAGCAGCAGCTCTTCCCGGCGGGTGCCGGATTTGTACATATCAATGGCGGGGAAAATGCGGCGATCGGAGAGGCGGCGGTCCAGGTGCAGCTCCATATTGCCGGTGCCCTTGAATTCTTCGAAAATAATGTCGTCCATGCGGGAGCCGGTGTCCACCAGGGCGGTGGCGATGATGGTGAGGCTGCCGCCGTTTTCGATATTTCGAGCCGCGCCAAAGAAGCGCTTGGGCTTGTGCAGGGCTCCCGGATCCAGTCCGCCGGAGAGGGAGCGGCCCGTGGGGGGAATCACCAGGTTGTAGGCCCGGGCCAGGCGGGTGATGGAATCCAGCAGCACCACCACGTCCTTGCCCTGTTCCACCAGGCGCTGGGCCCGCTCCAGCACCATTTCACTGACGTGGGTATGGTTTTCCGGGGCCTCGTCGAAGGTGGAATAAACCACGTCGCCGGAGACGGAACGCTTCATGTCCGTCACTTCCTCGGGGCGCTCGTCGATGAGCAGCATGATCAGATGCACCTCGGGATTGTTGGCGGTAATGGCGTTGGCAATCTTCTTCAGCAGGGTGGTTTTACCGGCCTTGGGCTGGGAAACGATCATGCCGCGCTGGCCCTTGCCGATGGGCGCCAGCATGTCGATGATGCGCAGGGCCAGGTCAGACTTGGTATCCCCGGCCACCAGCTTGAAGCGCTCGTTGGGATAAACGGGCACCAGAGAATCGAAGGGAGTGCGCTTGGCGTTCTGGTCCGGGGTCAGGCCGTTGACGCGGCTGATGTAGACCATGGCGTTATAGCGGTCGCCCTCCCGCTGAGGACGGGTTTTGCCCTCTACATAATCGCCGGTGCGCAGGCCGAAGCGGCGAATCTGCGCGATGGAGACGTAAACGTCGTTTTCCCCGGGCAGGTAATTATTGGCGCGCAGGAAGCCGTAGCCCTCGGGGCGAATCTCCAGCACGCCCGCGCCGTCGGAGCAGTCGCCCGCCGCCAGCATTTCCGGCACGGCGGGGTTCACCGCGCCGTATTCCGGGGTGTATACGCTGTCGCGCCGGGGCCGCAGGGGCTCCATGCCCGGCTGAGACACGCCCATGGGCAGATAGCCGTTCTGGATGGGGGGATAACCGGTCTCCGCGTCCCGCTGCTGGGGCAGATAACCGCCCTCCGGACGGTAGGCCTCCTGCCGGGGCTGGGGATAATACAGGCCCTGATCCTGCCGGGGCTGGGCGTAGCCGTTCTGCCCGGCGGGGACGTAGGGGCGGCGCAGGGGCTGCTGAGGCTGCTGCTGCTGGGCGGGGCCGTTCTGGCGGGTGACGTTGCGGGTGAAATATCCGCCGTAACGGTTGGCGTCCGGCTGAGCGGCGCGGTTGTCGCCGGAATTCTGCCGGTAATTGGGATTGGCGTTGTTGTTCTGATAGGGGCGGGAATACCGGCCGGGAGCGCCGGCGTTATTGAAATGAGTGCCCTGCGTGGGCATGGTGCGGGCCATGGGCCGACTCTGCCTGGAAAAATCAGGCGCGGCTTTTTCAGGAGCGGCCGCGGAAACAGTTTCCGCGGAAGCGGGTTTTTCCGTTCCCTTTTCCGGCGCGGGCTGTTCTGCCGCCGCGTCCTGTGCGGGGGCCTTCGCGGGCTCCTGAGGGGCGGGATTCGCCGCCTGAGGCGCGGAGGCCGGGGCGGGCAGAGGGTATTTCCGGGGACGGCCGCGTTTCCGGGGGGCGGGGGTCTCCGCCGCCTGGGGGGCGGGCGCTTCCGGGGCCTTTTCCGGGGCGTCTTCCGTCGGTTCGACCGGGGCCGCGGGTTTCTCAGCGCCTTCCGGGGCGTTCATGGAGGAAGCCACCCGGCGCTCCGCGTCGGCCACGGCCTGACGGGCGCTGGCCTCCACCAGCATTTCCACCAGGATGGCCTTGGAAGTGCCCGCGGGCACTTTTACTTTCAGTTCTTTGGCCATTTTGCGTAAATCTAAGACAGTTTTGGAATGCAAAGTGCGATAATCCATTTTTACCTCCTTTTGGAAGTCACAGGGCGCACGGCGACGGCGATATCCCGGGTAACGGCCTGCTCCACCCAGTGGCGCAGGGTATCATAGGGGCCGCCGGAGGCGACAACAAGACCGCTTTGGGTCATAATATCCCGCAATAGCGCGGGCTTCAGGGTATTGATATTATAAGAAAGGGCGATTGCGCCCCCAGGGAGAAGTGCTTCGGCCCATTTCGGCATGACCCGGCGCAGCATTTTTTCGAAGGATTCGCTGCCGGCGGAATGCTGCACGCCGTAGGGCAAATCGCCGGCCATGAGATGATATTTGCCCTTGCCGAAGGCCCGGCCTGCAAACGCCGCGTCGCAGGCGGCGGTGCGCAGGGCCCGGGTTTCGCCGGATTGAAAGGCCTGGGGCGTATCCGCGAAGAAAAATTCCGTAACGGACACGGGTTTACTCTGGGGAAGCGTGTTGGATTTTTGCACCATTCGGTGTTTGAATTTATGATATTCCAGGTATTTTTTAAAAAACTGATTTAATTCGCGAATGTCAGCGGCGGACAGATCGCTGCCGTCGGCATTCCAGCCGCGGTTTACCGCCAGAAAAAGCGACGTACCCCGGGAACAGATGGGATCCAGAAACATCAGCGGCTGATCCCATTGAGAAACAAAATCGGAGGCAAACAGCGCGGCGTTTAAAAGCATCGCCGAAAATTGTTCGTTGGTTTTTCCCTTGTATTTGAGGATGGCGGGCAGATCGTGTCCCAGATAGGCCCCGCAGCGGGGCGCAACGGGACGCAGGCAGTCCCCCGTGAGTTCAAATAATTCGTACATCAGGGAATGGTTGCGCAGGATTGCAATTTGCTCCATCGTCAGCGGAACGGGGGTTTGAAATTCCAAAATGGGTAAATCCTCCCGGCAAAGACCGCTTACGCTGCCCTCCGGGCAGACGCGCGAGAGCATCATTTCCAATTCCGCCTGCCCCAATCGGGCGCTTTCGGCCTGATAGCGGGCGTTGGCATGGGGCCAGAGAAAAATTCCGTAATTCAAAAACGGTTCACCTACTGCGTCAGAATGGAGCACGAAGAAAAAACAGAACAAGGCGCAGGACATGCGCTGAGAAAAATATATGCAATCCGGAGGAAAAAATACGGTAAAAAACGAAAAATCCCTATAAACCAGCCCCTTTGCCTTGCGACAAAGGGGCTGCCATTGGCTTGGCCTTAATACTTGCGTTTGCGGGCTGCTTCGGCCTTCTTCTTGCGCTTCACGCTGGGCTTTTCATAATGCTCCCTTTTGCGTGCTTCCGCGAGAATGCCGTCGCGCGCGGTCTTGCGCTTAAAACGGCGCAGAGCGCTTTCCAGCGACTCGTTTTCACGAATGCGGACTTCAGACATGTGCTTTCCCTCCCCTCGCGATTGGATGGCATACGCCAATGTAGCATGGGGTTCGCCACAAAGGGTATTATAACGCATGGAATATGTATTCGTCAAGCGGTTCCGGGGAAAAAGCTCCGGAATTCACTAAAACTTCGCACTTAGTCCATGGTTTCGCTGAGCTTCTTGCCGCCCAGCAGGTGCACGTGCAGGTGTTTGACCGATTGGCAGCCGTCCTCGCCGCAATTGGTGATGGCGCGGAAGCCGGTCTTGTCCACACCCTCCTGCCGTGCCACGGCGCGGATGGCGTCCGTCAGGTGCGCGGCGGTTTCAGCGTCGCATTCCAGCACGTTTTCCATGTGCTTTTTGGGCACGATCAACACATGCACAGGGGCCTGAGGATTGATGTCCCAGAAGGCGTAGGTATATTCGTCTTCGTATACCTTGTTGCCAGGAATTTCCCCCGCGATGATTTTGCAAAACAGGCAGTCCATTGGTTTCACCTCCCGTCGGGATGATAGGGTTCACCCAGGGCCACGCAGCCGTCCGTGCGGGAAATCCACACCTGAACCAGGCTGCCTGCCGCCGCGGGAGCGCACACCCGTACGTAATGCTGGGTGTACCCCTCCGCGCAGTTTCCGTCGGAGCGTTCGAAGAGCACGGTTTGTACGGTGCCTTCTATGCTTTTGACGAAGCTTTCTTCCAATCGGTTCCCAAGTTCGATCAATTCCCGGGTGCGTCGGTGCTTGATTTCTTCCGGAACCTGATTTTCCATTTTGTCGGCCACTGTGCCGCTGCGCCGGGAATAGGGGAACACGTGGATGCGGGCGAAGGCGCACTTTTCCACAAAGGCCATAGTCGCGCGGTGCTCCTCCTCCGTTTCTCCGGGGAAGCCGGCGATGACGTCGGTGGTGACGGCGCAATCGGGCATGTGCCGCCGCAGGGTTTCCAGGGCGGTGAAATATTCCGCGGAGGTGTAGCGCCGGTGCATGCGTCTGAGCACCGCGTCGCAGCCGCTTTGCATGGACAGGTGGAACTGCCGCATGAGATTGGGCATTTCCGAAAGGGCCACGGCGAATTCCTCCGTCACCGTTACCGGCTCCAGAGAACCGATGCGCACCCGCACGCCGGTGTCGTGTACAGCCCGGATGGCGTCGATGAGCTTTTCGCCGGTGCCCCGACCGTAGCTGCCCAGGTGAATGCCGGTAACCACGATTTCCTGATACCCCGCCTGCCGCAGCCGCCGGGCTTCGGCGGAAACATCTTCCACGGCCATGGAACGCACCGGCCCGCGGACGCTGGGAATGATGCAATAGGAGCAGTACCGGTCGCAGCCTTCCTGAATTTTCATGGTGGCCCGGGTCTTTCCCTCGTGGCGGGTGACAAACAGGCTTTCAAAGGACGCGCCCTTCAGCGGCGCAACGGCGTTGATGGGCTGGCCGGAGGAAAGCGCCTGCTCGTACAGGGAGACCACTTCCCCTCGGCGCTGTACGCCGATGACCAGGCGCACGTTGTCCATTTGCAGCAGAGCCTGCGCCTCCCGCTGGGCGAGGCAGCCCGCGGCGATAATGCCGGCGGAAGGATGCTCCCGGGCGACGCGGCGCATGAGCTTCAGGGATTTCTGGTCGCCGGTGCCGGTGACGGTGCAGGTATTGATGAGATACACGTCCGCCTCCTCCGAAAAGGGCACGATTTCGTAACCCGCCCGTTCGAAGGATTCCAGCATGGCCTCGGTGTCGTATTGATTCACCTTGCAGCCCAGGGTATGAAACGCGGCTTTCATGGCTTTTCCTCTTTAAAATGAATTTGGTTCCCTTACACGTCGCCCCACAGGCCCATGGCCAGGGCCGCGGCGGTGACGGCGGCGGTTTCCGCCCGAAGAATTCGGGGCCCCAGGGTCACCGGCCGGGCGGGACATTCGGAAATTTCTTCCGAAGAGATGCCCCCCTCCGGGCCCACGAGAATGCCGATATCCCGGGCCTGGGGGAAGGCGGCGAAGAGATCCCGCATGCGGGTGGAGGAAGCGTCCTCCCAGGGGACGATCATCACTTCCCGCTTTGCCATGTCCGAAAGCGCTTCCTTCCAGGAAAGCGCGGGGCTGATTTCCATGGCCCGGGCCCGGCGGCATTGCTTCACCGCTTCCCGGGTGATGCGCTCCAGCCGTTCCGTGCGCCTGTCGCCCTCCCCCTTGGCCACACTGCGGGCCATGCGCACCGGTGTAAGCCGTGCTACCCCCAGTTCCGTGAGCTTCTGGGCCAGAAATTCCAGCTTTTCCGCCTTGGGCAGGCCCTGATAGAGGGTGATGGACAGGGGCGATTCGTTGGCGGGCAATTCCTCCAGCAATTCCACCGCGCCGGCCTTGTCGGAAAGCTGAGCAATCCGGGCCCGGTAGCGCGCGCCCTCGGAAAGGGCGGTGATTTCATCGCCGGCCTTCAGCCGAAGCACCCGGCTGGCGTGACGCGCGTCTTCTTTGTCCAATTGGCCGGCGGTTACGTAAAAGGTATGCATGGCTCCTCCCAAATCAGGCCCGGGGATCCCGTTCGGCCTCGATGGCGGCCCATTCGCCCTTTTCCCGGATGTCCAGATGCTGATATCCCGCGTCCATCAGGGCCTGCACCACTTCGTCCTTGCGCTCTCGGGCGATGCCGGAGCAGATGAACCGTCCGCCGGGAACGATGTGGGCCCGGACGGGGGCGGCCAGCATGCGAATCACGTCGGCGATGATGTTGGCTACCACCACGTCGGCGGTTTCGTCTACCGCCTCCAGCAAATCGCCGCAGCGGGTGCGGATGGTGTCGGCAAAGCCGTTTTTGGCCACGTTTTCCGTAGCCACCTTCACGGCCATGGCGTCCAGGTCCGTGGCCAGCACGTCCTTTGCGCCCATGTGAGCGGCGGCGATGGCCAGAATGCCGGTGCCAGTGCCGATGTCGATGACGGTCATGCCGGGCTTGACGTATTCCTCAATGAGCTCCACGCACATGCCGGTGGTTTCGTGGGTGCCGGTGCCGAAGGCCATGCCCGGGTCGATTTCGATAATGTGGTCGCCTTCCTCGGGCTGAAAATGCTCCCAGCCGGGTTTTACCACCATGTGGCGGCCCAGGCGGAAGGGCTTGTAGGCCTTTTTCCAGGATTCCGCCCAGTCCTCCTCGTCGATGGAATGGGTGGATCCGGTGAGCTTGCCCACGTCGAAATCCAGGCCCATTTCCCGAATGCGCTTCAGGCCGGATTCGATGTGGGCGATGGCGTCGCCCAGGCGTTCGTCAATGGGATAATACCCGGTGACCTTCACGTCGTCGCCGATGCGCCGGGCGATTTCCTCGTCGATGATGTCCCACTGGCCCTCGGGGCGCTGGTTCAGGGCCACGTCGTTTTTGTCCTCGATCATGGTGCCCTTGCTGCCCGCTTCGATGAGCAGGTTGCTGATCATGTCGCTGGCCCCGGTGGTGGTCAGCACGGTGTATTCCAGCCAATTCATCTGTTTTACAGCTCCTTCGCCATGCGCGCTTCCTGGTCGGCCAGGGTCAGCGCGGAAATCAGTTCGTCCAGATCGCCTTCCATGATGTCCTCGATGCGATACAGCGTCAGCCCGATGCGGTGGTCGGTGACCCGGCCCTGGGGGAAATTATAGGTGCGGATGCGCTCGGAACGGTCGCCGGAGCCGATCTGCATCCGGCGGTTTTCACTGTAACGGCTGTCCTGCTTTTCCCGCTCCAGTTCGTACAGCCGGGATTTCAGCACCCGCATGGCCTGTTCCCGGTTCTGAATCTGGCTGCGCTGATCCTGAGAGGTAACCACCAGCCCCGTGGGCAGGTGGGTAATGCGCACGGCGGAATCGGTGCGGTTTACGTGCTGGCCGCCTGCGCCGGAGGCCCGGTAGGTGTCGATTTTCAGATCTCCCGGGGCGATGTCGATTTCCACATCCTCCGCCTCGGGCAGCACGGCCACGGTGGCGGTGGAGGTATGAATGCGTCCGCCGGATTCCGTTACGGGCACCCGCTGTACCCGGTGCACGCCGGATTCGTATTTTAATTTTTCAAATACGTTTTTTCCGGAAATCATGGCCACGGATTCCTTGATGCCCCCCAGGTCTGTGGATCCATCCTCAATGAGCTTGAATTCCCAGCCCTGCCGGGCGGCGTAATGCTGATACATTCGCAGAAGCTCCGCGCCGAACAGCCCGGCCTCGTCGCCGCCGGCCCCGGCCCGCACTTCCAAAATGGCATTGCGCCGGTCGTCCGGGTCCCGGGGCAAAAGCGCCAGATGGGCCCGGTGCACCAGCGCCTCCATTTCCGGCTCCAGTTCCAGCAGCTCTTCCCGGGCCATGTCCGCCATGTCTGCGTCTTCCAGCATTTCCCGGGCCTCGTCGATGCGCTTCTGCAAATCGAAAAAGGCCTCCGCCAGCTCCGCCAGAGGGGCCAGCTCGCTGTGTTCCCGCATCAGCGCAGTGAACAGCGCCGTATCGCCGATGACCTCCGGCAGGGTAATGCGGATGGACAGCTCCTCGAACTTGCCCCGCACGTTTTCTAACTGCCGGGCCACCCGTTCCCGCTCGTTATAACTTCCCTGCATGTCAAACCTCCGTCCATACCACCCGGTTCTGGCCGCTCAGGTCCTTTTCCAGGTGAGAAAAGGGAAACAGCGCGGGCACGCAGGTTCCCTGGTCGTAGCCGATTTCCAGATACAGCCGTCCGCCGGGATTCAGATAATCCCGATATTCCGCCGCCAGCCGCCGGTAAAAATCCAGACCATCCCCGCCCCCGTCCAGGGCCAGGCGCGGCTCCCGCAGCACCTCCCGCTCCAGGGTGGGAATCACCCGAGAAGCGATGTAGGGCGGGTTGCAGGTAATCACGTCGAATTTTTCCCCGGCTACCGGGGAAAACAGATCCCCCGTGCACACCCGCACCCCGGTCAGCCCCCGGGCGTTGATGCGCTCCACGTCGCAGGCGTCGGGGCTGATATCCGAAAGGGTCAGCGAAATCCACGGACACATTTTTTTCAGCGAAAGGCCGATGGCCCCCGAACCAGCGCACAGATCCAGCACCTTCCGGCAGCGCTTCTTTTTAATATGTAGATACGCCCCTTCGCACAGGGTTTCGGTGTCCATTCGGGGAATGAGCACCCGGGGATCCACATAAAATTCGAAGCCCATAAAGGGCGCCCGGGAGAAGATATATTGCACGGGCTCTCCCGCTATGCGCCGGGAAAGGGCTTTTTCCAGTTCGGCGCATTCTTCCGCCGTCAGGGGTCGATTCATCTGATCGAACATCTGCCCCCGGGGCAGGCGCAGGCATTCTTCCGCCATCCATACCCCGTCCGCCCGGGCGTCCGGGGAAGGGGAGAGGGCGCTTTCCGCCCGGCAAAGGAATTCACCCAGGGTCAAAGCAATCACCGCCTAAAAAAACCGCCGGAAGATCGGTTGATCCTCCGGCAATTGATTGAGCCCAAGTAAGTGCGGGTGGCCGCATTTGAGAGAGGGGCCATTCCATAAGCGGAAACGGCCGGTCTTTTCATTACATGCCGTAGCGCTTCTTGAAGCGGTCCACGCGTCCGCCGGTGTCAACCAGCTTCTGCTTACCGGTGTAGAAAGGATGGCACTTGGAGCAGATATCCACGCGCAGCTCCTTCTTCACGGAACCGGTCTCAAAGGTTTCGCCGCAGATGCAGCGCACCACTGCCTTGCCGTAGTTGGGATGGATTTTTTCCTTCATGGTTTTCACCTCTTTACAACCGGACTGTAGACCCTCCGGCGGAGCCTGCATCCGGTAATCGCACTTACAAATTATATCATAAGCGCCCCCGGCCCGCAAGGGTTTTTGCGGGATTTAACAACAAAATCCTCCTCAGGCAGCATTTTGAATGTTAAGAAAAATTTACAATGATTTTTGAACCAAACTATTGACAAAATAGGCCCCAGGGGAGATAATATCATCAAGCGTTAGCACTCGACCGAGTTGAGTGCTAACACGAAAAAACGAGGTGATCGGATTGATAATGGACGAGCGCAAGTTTCTGATACTCCAGGCGATCGTCGACGATTATATCACGACCGCCGCGCCGGTGGGTTCCCGCACCATTTCCAGAAAATCTGGCGTGGGCTTTTCCCCGGCGACGATCCGCAACGAGATGAGCGATCTGGAGCAGCTGGGTTATCTGGCCCAGCCCCATACCTCCGCCGGACGGGTGCCTTCCTATAAGGCGTACCGGCTGTACGTGGATCAGCTTTTGAACGTATCGAAGCTGCCGCCGGAGGAGCGGGAAAAGATGAACGCCTATCTGTCCAAGAAGACGGATCAGGTGGGCACGCTGATTCGCAGCGCCGCGGCGGTGATTTCGGACGCCACCCGATATACTTCGGTAATCGTGGCCCCGAAGCTGAGCACGCTGAGAATCCGCAATCTTCAGATGGTGCCCGTTTCGGATACGCTGGCGCTGATGGTCATTGTGACCAACGCCGGTATCGTGAAGGACACGGTGATCCGGGTGCCCGAGGGCATCACGCCGGATATGCTCTACGAAATATCCCGTATGCTCACCGAGCAGCTGGCCGACAAGCCCATCGAGGCCGTGCGGCAGCTGTTCGCGGAACTGATTCGGGATATGGGCGAGCATCGGCGGCTGCTGGCGGAAGCCATGCAGGTGATCGAAGAAAAGATGACCCATGCGGACGAAAGCGACGTGGTCATCGGCGGCGGCGCGAACATGCTGAGTTATCCCGAATATCAGGACGCGGGCAAGGCACAGAACTTCCTGTCCGTGCTGGAATCCCGGGATAAGCTGCAAAAGGCGCTGGCCGGCGGCAGCGGCATGGAGGTCACCATCCGCATCGGCCCGGAAAACGGGCTGCCGGAACTGAGCGACTGCTCCGTCCTCACCGCCACTTATCAGGCGGGGGACGATTCCGTGGGCAGGCTGGGTATCATTGGGCCTACGCGCATGAATTACAGCCGGGCCATTTCCGTGCTCCGATACGTGGGCATGGCGCTGAGCGAGCTGCTCTCGGACAGAAAATAAGGAAGGGAACCGAACATGAACGAGAAGATGGAAAATCCCGAGGTGGAAAAGGATATACAGCCTGAAACCCCGGTGGATCCCGAGCCTCAGCCGGAACCGGCGGCAGAGGAGGAGACGGAAGGCACCGTCGCCGAATGGAAAGCCGCCTTGGAACTGGCCGTGAAGCAGCGGGACGAATATCTGGATTCCCTGAGGCGATCTCAGGCGGATTTCCAGAATTTCAGGCGCCGCAATCAGACCGCCCGTTCCGACGGGTATGAGGACGGCGCAAGGGAAGTGGTGACCGCCATGTTGCCGGTCATCGACAACCTGGAACGGGCCGTGGACGCCGCCGCCAAGGCGGGGGATGAAAATTCCCCCCTGCTGGAGGGCGTAAAGATGACGCTGAAGTCCCTTCTGGACGCAGGCGCACGCTTCGGCCTGGAGGTATTGCCCGCCGAGGGCTGCGAGTTTGATCCCGCCATTCACCACGCGGTGATGCGGGAATCCACCGACGACCCCGGCAAGGTCCTGGAGGTCTTCCAAAAGGGCTATAAAGTAAAAGACAGAGTCATCCGCTATGCTATGGTAAAAGTTAGCGTTGAATGAGATTAGGAGGCAACATTATGTCTAAGATTATTGGTATCGATCTGGGTACTACGAATTCCTGCGTCGCCGTGATGGAAGGCGGCGAACCCACTGTTATCGCCAACGCCGAAGGCGCGCGTACGACTCCTTCCGTTGTGGCCTTTGCCAAGAACGGCGAACGTCTGGTGGGCCAGGTGGCCAAGCGCCAGGCTGTGACCAACCCTGAGCGCACCATCATTTCCATTAAGCGCGACATGGGCACCGACCGGAAGATCGTCATCGACGGCAAGACCCTGACGCCTCCGGAAATCAGCGCCATGATCCTGCAGAAGCTGAAGGCGGACGCTGAAAGCTATCTGGGCGAGACTGTGACCAAGGCGGTTATCACCGTACCCGCTTACTTCTCCGATTCCCAGCGTCAGGCCACCAAGGACGCCGGCCGCATCGCCGGACTGGAAGTGGAGCGTATCATCAACGAGCCCACCGCCGCGGCGCTGGCCTACGGCCTGGACAAGGGCGACGCTCATAAGATTCTGGTGTACGACCTGGGCGGCGGCACCTTCGATGTGTCCCTGATGGAGGTTGGCGACGGCGTGTTCGAAGTGCTGGCCACCGGCGGCGACACCCACCTGGGCGGCGACGACTTCGACAATCGCCTGATCGATTATATCGCGGCCGAATTCCAGAAGGAAAACGGCATTGACCTGAAGCAGGATCGTATGGCCCTGCAGCGCCTGAAGGAAGCCGCTGAAAAGGCCAAGATCGAACTGAGCGGCCTGATGAGCGTAAACGTGAACCTGCCCTTCATCACCGCCGACGCTACCGGCCCCAAGCATCTGGACGTGACCATCAGCCGGGCGAAGTTCAACGAACTCACCGCAGACCTGGTGGATCGCACCATCGCGCCCCTGACCCAGGCTCTGAAGGACGCGGGCCTTACCGCCAAGGACATCGACAAGGTTATCCTGGTGGGCGGTTCCACCCGTATCCCCGCCGTGCAGGAAGCCGTGCAGCGGGTCACCGGCAAGGAGCCCTATAAGGGCATCAACCCCGACGAGTGCGTGGCCATCGGCGCTGCCATCCAGGGCGGCGTGCTGGGCGGCGACGTGAAGGACGTTGTGTTGCTGGACGTGACTCCTCTGTCCCTGGGCATTGAGACCCTGGGCGGCGTGTTCACCAAGCTGATTGAGCGCAACACCACCATCCCCGTAAAGCAGACGCAGGTGTTCTCCACCGCCGCGGACGGCCAGACCTCCGTGGACGTGCATGTGCTCCAGGGCGAGCGTGAGTTCGCCGCGGACAACAAGACCCTGGGCCGCTTCCAGCTCTCCGGCATCGCCCCCGCGCCCCGCGGCGTGCCTCAGATCGAGGTAACCTTCGATATCGACGCCAACGGCATCGTGCACGTATCCGCCAAGGACAAGGGCACCGGCAAGGAGCAGTCCATCTCCATCACCGCTTCCTCCAACATGTCCGAGGACGAGATCAAGAAGGCCGTCAACGAGGCCGAGCAGTTCGCCGCCGAGGACAAGAAGCGCAAGGAAGCCGTGGAAGTCAACAACCAGTGCGATCAGCTGATCTATCAGAGCGAAAAGACCCTGAAGGAGCTGGATTCCAAGCTGGAGGCCGCCGATAAGGCCACCATCGAAGAGGGTCTGAAGAAGCTGCGCGACGTGCGCGCCACCGAAGACACCGAGAAGATCAAGGCCGAAATGGAGACCTTCTCCCAGTCCACCTACGCCATCTTCGGCAAGGTGTATCAGCAGCAGAGCCAGGACGGCGCGAACGGCGGCAACAACGGCAGCGCCGGCAACGGCGGCGCCAGCGACGACGGCACCGTAGAGACCAACTTTACCGAATAAGTCTTTACCGCCCGGACGCAATCCGATATAATATCAAAGCTGCGGTAGAAGCCCGCGCCCACGTCGGAATTCTTCGGCGTGGGCGCAATTGGGGTTAATTGAATTAGATTTCTACCGCCGAAAGAGGTGTTCAAATTGGCAAAACGGGATTATTACGAGGTGCTGGGCGTCGACAAGAGCGCCGACGAAGCCGCCATTAAAAAGGCATACCGGCAGCTGGCCAAAAAGTGGCATCCCGATGTCAATCCGGGCAATCCGGAGGCCGAGGAAAAATTTAAGGAGGTCAACGAGGCCTACCAGGTGCTTTCCGATGCGCAGAAGCGCGCCGCGTACGATCAGTACGGCTTTGACGGGCCTCAGGCGGCTCAGGGCGGCTCCGGCTTCGGCGGCGCAGGCTTCGGGGGCTTCGGCGGCGGCTTTGGCGGATTCGATTTTGACGATATATTCTCCGCGTTCACCGGCGGCGGCCACCGCGCCACCCGCAACGGCCCCGTGCCCGGGGATGATTTGCGCTACGATATTACCCTTACCTTCGAAGAGGCGGCCAAGGGCTGCGAAAAGCAGATCAACGTGGTGCGGGACGAGGAATGCCCGGAATGCCACGGCTCCGGCGCGAAGCCCGGCACCCAGCCCCAGACCTGCCCCACCTGCGGCGGCGCCGGCCAGGTGCGCGTGACCCAGAATACCGCCTTCGGCCGCATTCAGAACGTGCGGACCTGTTCCAATTGCCACGGCACGGGTAAGATCATTTCCGATCCCTGCACCAAGTGCAACGGCCGGGGCAAGGTGCGCACCAGCAAGCGGCGTACCATCAAGATTCCCGCGGGCATTGACGACGGCCAGGTGCTCACCATCCGCGGCCAGGGCAACGCCGGCGAGCGGGGCGGCGAAAGCGGCGATCTGCTGGTGGTTGTCAGCGTGCGGCCCCATAAGCTGTTTAAGCGGGACGGCTCCAATCTGTATGTGGAGTTGCCCATCACCTTTACGCAGGCCACCCTGGGGGCGGAAATCGACGTGCCCACCCTGGACAAACCCGTGAAATATCAGATTCCCGAGGGCACCCAGTCGGGTTCCACCTTCCGCATCCGCGGCAAGGGCATTCCCTATCTGCGGGGCACCGGCAGCGGCGATCTGTATGTCACGGTGACCATCGACGTGCCCAAGAAGCTGACTCAGAAGCAGAAGGAGCTGCTGCGGCAGTTTGAGGCTTCCATGGAAGGCAATCAGTATGAGCAGAAAAAGTCGTTCTTCGAACGGGTAAAGGACGCGTTTAGCTGATGGATGGATTTTTAAACGTCAACAAGCCGCTGGGCAGAACGTCCAGCGACGTTGTTGTATTTGTGCGCAGGCAGCTGCCCAAAGGCACCCGGGTGGGCCATGGGGGAACGCTGGATCCGGAGGCCTCCGGCGTGCTGCCCGTGTGCGTGGGCGCGGCGGCCCGGCTGTTTGATTACATCATCGATAAGCAGAAAACCTACGTGGCCACCCTGCAATTGGGCCAGGAAACCGACACCCAGGACGCCACCGGTCAGGTGGTGCGAGAATGCCCTGTTTCCGTTACGGAGGAAGACGTGCGGCGGGTGCTGGGGAACTTTACCGGCGTGATTCGACAGGTGCCGCCCATGTATTCCGCCATCAAAAAGGATGGAAAGCGCCTGTATCAACTGGCCCGAAAGGGAGAATCCGTGGAGATTCCCGCCCGGGAATGCCGGGTGGACGGGGTGCAGCTGCTGCAGAGCCTGGGGGAGAACCGCTATCTTCTGCGCATCGATTGCGGCAAGGGCGTGTACATCCGCACCCTGTGCCACGATATTGGTCAGGCCCTGGGCTGCGGCGGACACATGGCCACCCTGGAGCGCACGGCGGCGGGGGCGTTTCAATTGGAAGACGCCCATTCCCTGCCGGAAATCGACGCGCTGGCCCAGGAGGGGAATCTGGAAAGCGCCCTTTTGCCCATGGATTATCCCATCGGCCATTTGCCCCGGCTGGATCTGGGCCCGGAACAGCGGCACGCCGTGCGCAACGGCAATCCCCTGCGGGTGCAAAATTTCGACGCGCCCCTGGGCGCACCGGTGCGGGCCTATCTGGAGGGAAAATTCTGCGGCATTGTGGAACGGGACGAAACGGGCCTTTTTCGATTCAAGGCCATGCTGTACAAAGACGAATAACGCGGGACCGCTTTTCGCGAAAACGAAGGGCGGTTTCTTTTATTGTTCGGAAAAATACGAACATTATTTGCGAATTGCCCAATAAATAACCGGAATAATAACGAATGATAGGCCGGATGTGCTTGACTCTGTTCGTAAACTATGATACCCTTATTCTCGGACGGAGGTGTTCGGATTGAAAAAGGTAGCGATTATCATGGGTTCCGACAGCGACCTGCCCGTGGTGGAGAAGGCCGTGAAGACCCTGGACGAATATGGCGTGGAGAGCGAAGTGCATGTGTATTCCGCCCATCGCACGCCCCTGGAAGCCCGCGCCTTTGCGGAAAACGCCCGGGAAGCGGGCTTTGGTGTGATTATCGCGGCGGCGGGGAAGGCGGCCCATCTGGCGGGGGCGCTGGCGGCCGGCTGCACCCTGCCGGTGATCGGCATTCCGGTAAAATCCAGTCTGGATGGCATGGACGCGCTGCTTTCCACGGTGCAGATGCCCTCCGGCATTCCTGTGGCCACGGTGGCCATCGACGGCGCGGTGAATGCGGCGCTGCTGGCGGTGGAAATGCTTGCCATTACCGACGATAACCTGGCGGAAAAGCTGAACAGCGCCCGCCGGGCCGCCGCGGAAAAGGTGCTGCGGGCGGACGCGGAAGTGGCCCGGAAGCTGCGGGAAAGGAAGGAAGCCTGACATGGGCGGATTTTTTGGCGCGGCATTGAAGCGCGACGCAGTGACGGATGTGTTCTTCGGCGTGGATTACCATTCCCACCTGGGCACCCGCCGGGCGGGCATGGTGGCGGTCAACGAATTGGACGGCTTCCAGAAGGACATTCATAATATCGAAAATTCTCCTTTTCGCACGAAATTCGAGGGCGTAACGGAGACCATGCACGGCGCTTCCTGTATCGGCTGCATCTCCGATACCGACGCGCAGCCCATTCTCATTCGTTCCAATCTGGGCGTTTACGCCATTTCCACCATTGGCATTATCAATAATTCCGAGGCCCTGGTGAATCAGTTCCTCTCCTTCAGCGGCGGACATTTCAACGCCATGACCGGCGGCAAGGTCAATTCTACGGAACTGGCGGCGGCCATGCTGAACCAGAAGAGCACCTTTGCCGGGGGCATTCGCTTTGCCCAGAACATGATCGAGGGCACCTGCTCCATGCTGATTCTGAAGGAGGACGGCCATCTGATCGCCGCCCGGGACAAATTGGGCCGGCTGCCGGTGCTCATTGGCAAAGGCCCGGACGGCTACTGCGTGTCCTTTGAATCCTTTGCCTATGAAAAGCTGGGCTTCGAAACGGAGCGGGAATTGGGCCCCGGGGAAATCGTGGAAATTTCCTGCGACGAAATTCGCCAGCTGGCCCCGCCTCTGCCGGAAAAGCGCATCTGCGCCTTCTTGTGGAGCTATTACGGCTATCCCACCTCCACGTACGAGGGGAAAAACGTGGAAGTCATGCGCTGTGAAAACGGCGCGCGCATGGCCCGGGAGGACCGGGAAGCCGGAACGCTGCCGGAGGTGGATTACGTCTGCGGCGTGCCCGATTCCGGCACCCCTCACGCCATCGGTTATTCCAACGAAAGCGGCATTCCCTTTGCCCGGGCGTTTATCAAATACACCCCCACCTGGCCCCGCTCCTTCATGCCCCAGAATCAGAACCAGCGCAACCATGTGGCCAAGATGAAGCTGATTCCCGTGAAGGAACTGATCGCGGGAAAGAAACTGCTGTTTGTGGACGATTCCATCGTTCGGGGCACGCAATTGCGGGAAACCGTGGAATTCCTTTATGAAAACGGCGCGAAGGAAGTGCATATGCGCTCCGCCTGTCCGCCCATTATGTACGGCTGCAAATTCCTGAATTTTTCCCGCTCCACCAGCGAGATGGACCTGATTACCCGGCGCACCATCATGGAACTGGAGGGGGAAGCGGGCTTTGCCCATCTGGAGGAATACGCCGACCGCAATGCCCAGCGAGGCAAGGAACTGCGCCGGGCCATCTGCGAAAAATTCGGGTTTACGTCGCTGGATTTCCAGTCGCTAAGCAGTCTCATCGCCGCCGTAGGCATTCCGGAAGATCAAATCTGCACCTATTGCTGGAATGGAAAGGAATAAGGCCATGAATGAAATTTCCCGCTCCGAAAGCTACGCCGCCGCAGGCGTGGACATTACCGCCGGATACCGGGCGGTAGAACTGATGAAGCAGCACATCGCCCGCACCATGACCGACGTGGAAACCTCCATCGGCGGCTTCGGCGGAGTCTTTCCCCTGGATCTGACGGGCATTCAGAAGCCCGTGCTGGTCAGCGGCACCGACGGCGTGGGTACCAAGCTGAAGATCGCCTTCGGCATGGGAAAAAACGACACCGTGGGCGTCGACTGCGTGGCCATGTGCGTCAACGACGTCATCTGCGTGGGCGCAAAGCCCCTGTTTTTCCTGGATTACATCGCCTGCGGCAAGAACCAGCCCCAGCGCATCGCGGACATCGTCTCCGGCGTGGCGGAAGGCTGCGTTCAGTCCGGCTGCGCCCTCATCGGCGGCGAAACCGCCGAAATGCCCGGGTTCTATCCGGAAGAGGAATACGACCTGGCGGGCTTCTGCGTGGGCGTGGTGGACCGGGATAAGATGATCGACAAAACCACCATGCGCCCCGGGGATGTGGTCATCGGCCTGGCCTCCTCCGGCGTGCATTCCAACGGCTTTTCTCTGGTGCGCAAGGTCTTCGAAAATTGGGACATGGCCGCGCCCCGGCCGGAACTGGGCGGCAAAAGCCTGTACGAAGCGCTGATCGTGCCCACCCGCATTTATGTAAAGCCCGTGCTGGCCCTGCTGGAAAAGGTCAGCGTCCGGGGCATTTCCCACATCACCGGCGGCGGCTTCTATGAGAACGTGCCCCGGTCCATTCCTCAGGGCCTCTGCGCCCGCATTCGCAAGGACGCGGTGAAGACCCCCGCCATCTTCGACCTCATCGCCAAAGCCGGCAGCATTCCGGAACGGGACATGTTCAACACCTTCAACATGGGCGTGGGCATGACCATCGTGGTTCCGGCGGAGCAGGCGGACGAAGCCCTGGGCATCCTGAACGACGCCGGCGCGGAAGCCAGTGTTCTGGGCGAAATCGTGGAAAGCGACCGGAGGATTGAAATCGTATGAGCGCGCAGCGGAAAACCCGCGTCGCGGTGTTTGTCTCCGGCGGCGGCACCAATCTGCAGGCCCTCATCGACGCCCGTGACGCGGGCCAACTGCCCGACGGGGAAATCGCGCTGGTGGTTTCCAACAAAAAGGACGCGGGCGCGTTGGATCGTGCCCGTCGCTACGACATTCCCGCCCGGTATCTGCGCAGAAAGGATTTCGCCGAAAAGCTGGAGCCCCTGATGCGGGAATTCGAAATCGACATGATCGTGCTGGCGGGCTTTCTGTGCATCCTGCCGGAGGAATTCACCCGGCTGTATCCCCGCCGGATGATCAACATCCACCCGGCGCTGATTCCTTCCTTTTGCGGAGAGGGCATGTACGGCCTGCACGTGCACGAAGCCGCCCTGCGGCGGGGCGTGAAGGTCACCGGCGCGACGGTGCATTTTGTCAACGAAATCTGCGACGGGGGAGAGATTCTTCTGCAGAAAGCCGTGGACGTGCTGCCCGGCGATACCCCCGAAAGCCTGCAGCTGCGGGTCATGCAGCAGGCGGAATGGAAAATCCTGCCCATGGCGGCGGAAATGGTAGCAAAGGAGATTCGCAATGAACGTATATGAGGTTTCTACCCTTCGGGAAAGGCTCTTTGGCAATCCGTATGTTGGCCGCGGCGTCGTGCTGGGCAAGACCCCCGGGGGCAAGGCCGCCCTGGCCTATTTCATCATGGGCCGCAGCGCCAACAGCCGCAACCGGGTGTTCGAAGTGCGGGACGGCCTTGTGCGCACCACCCCCTATGACGCTAGCAAGGTGGAGGACCCTTCTCTCATCATTTACGCCGCCCTGCGGCAGTTTGAAAACCACGTGATCGTCACCAATGGCGACCAGACCGACACGGTGTACGATTTCCTCGCCCGGGGCAAAACCTTTGCCGAGGCGCTGGATACCCGCTGCTTCGAGCCGGACGCCCCCAATTTCACCCCCCGCATCAGCGGCATGCTCACCTTCCGGGGCGGGGATTTTACCTATCGCATGAACATCCTCAAGTCCGCCGACCCGCTGGGAACCGCCTGCGTCCGGGAAAATTTCGCGTATCCCGCGCTGCCCGGCCTGGGCCATTTCCTGCATACCTATATTACCGACGGCAACCCCATTCCTACTTTCCGGGGGGAGCCGGAGCGGGTTTCCGTTCCGGAGGATCTGGATCTGTTCACCCGGGAAATCTGGGAAAATCTGGATGCGCAAAACCGGGTTTCCCTGTACACCCGTTATACCGATCCGGTCACCGGCGAATACGAAGAGCGTCTGATCAATGCCAACGGCGAAGGAGCGAAGCTGAAATGAAAGAATTTTCCCTGAAGTACGGCTGCAACCCCAACCAGAAGCCCGCCCGCATTTACATGCACGACGACAGTGATCTGCCCGTGGAAATCCTCTGCGGAAGGCCCGGGTACATCAATTTTCTGGACGCGCTGAACAGCTGGCAATTGGTGCAGGAATTGAAGAAGGCCCTGGGCATGTGCGCCGCCGCCTCCTTCAAGCACGTCAGCCCCACCTCCGCCGCCGTGGGCCTGCAGCTGCCCGAGAAGCTGAAGAAGGCCTGCTTTGTGGAAGACGTGAAGGGCCTGGACGATTCCCCCCTGGCCAGCGCCTACGCCCGGGCCCGGGGCACGGACCGGATGTCCTCCTTCGGCGACTGGATCGCCCTTTCCGATGAATGCGACGCCACCACCGCCCGGCTGATTAAGCGGGAGGTTTCCGACGGCGTGATCGCGCCTGGCTATACCCCCAAGGCCCTGGAAATTCTGAAGACCAAGAAAAAGGGCGCGTACAACGTGGTGCGCATCGATCCCGATTACGTCCCCGACCCGCTGGAGCGCAAGCAGGTCTTCGGCGTGACCTTCGAACAGGGCCGGAACAATTTTGAAATCAATCGCGCTCTGCTGGAAAATATCGTCACCAAAAATAAGAATCTGCCGGATTCCGCCGTGCGGGATCTCATCATTTCCCTGATTACCCTGAAGTACACCCAGTCCAATTCCGTGTGCTACGCCGTGGACGGACAGGCCATCGGCGTGGGCGCGGGCCAGCAGTCCCGCATTCACTGCACCCGGCTGGCGGGCTCCAAGGCGGATTTCTGGCACCTGCGCCAGAGTGAGAAGGTGCTGGAGCTGCCCTTCCTGCCCGGCCTGGGCCGCCCCGAGCGGGATAACGCCATCGACGCGTATCTGGGCGATACCCCCGAGGACGTGCTGGACGACGGCGCGTGGCAGCAGGTGTTTACCCATCGCCCTGCCCCCTTCACCCGGGAGGAGAAGAAGGCTTACCTGGCCGGCATTACCGGCGTGGCCCTGGGCAGCGACGCGTTCTTCCCCTTCGGCGACAACATCATCCGCGCCGCCCGCTCCGGCGTAAGCTACGTGGCGGAACCCGGCGGCTCCGTGCGGGATGATAACGTCATTGAGGAATGCGACCGGCTGGGCATGGTCATGGCCTTCACCGGCATGCGGCTGTTCCATCACTGATCGCGGCGGCGGAAAACGCTTCGTTTTCCATTCAGACAAATCACGCTTTCGGAGGTTTCGCTTTATGAAGATCATGGTTGTGGGCGGCGGCGGACGGGAACACGCCCTGATTCAGGCGCTGAAGAAAAATCCCGAAGTGACGGAAATTTTCGCCCTGCCGGGCAACGGCGGCATCGCCCAGGACGCGGTTTGCGTCGATATTGCCGCCACGGATCTGCCCGCCATTGTGGCGTTCGCGGAAAAAGAGCACATCGAGTATGCCGTGGTGGCGCCGGACGACCCGCTGGTGCTGGGTCTGGTGGACGCGCTGGAGGAAAAGGGAATTCCCTGCTTCGGCCCCCGGAAAAACGCCGCTATCATCGAGGGCAGCAAGGCCTTCGCCAAAAATCTCATGAAAAAATACGGCATTCCCACCGCCGAATATGAAATCTTCGACGATATGGAGGCCGCCCTTTCCTACATCGACCGCCGCCCCGCGCCCATGGTGGTCAAGGCGGACGGTCTGGCCCTGGGCAAGGGCGTGCTCATCTGCCGCACCCGGGAAGAGGCCCGGCAGGCGGTGTGCTTCATGATGGAGCAGGGAGCCTTCGGGGCCTCCGGCCGCCGGGTGGTGGTGGAGGAATTCCTGGAGGGCCCGGAAATCTCCGTGCTTTCCTTCACCGACGGAGAAACCGTGGCGCCCATGGTCTCCTCCATGGACCACAAGCGGGCGCTGGACGGAGATCAGGGCCTGAACACCGGCGGCATGGGCACCATCGCCCCCAATCCCTTCTATACCGAAGACGTGGCCCGGCGCTGCATGGAGGAAATTTTCCTGCCCACCATCCGCGCCATGGCCCGGGAGGGCCGGCCCTTCAAGGGCTGCCTGTATTTCGGGCTGATGCTCACCCAGGACGGCCCCAAGGTCATCGAATATAACTGCCGCTTCGGCGACCCGGAAACCCAGGTGGTGCTGCCGCTGATGGAAAGTGACCTGTTCACGGTGATGCGGGCCGTAACGGATGGCCATCTGAAGGATACCCCCGTCCGGTTTGCGAAGGACAAATCCGCCTGCTGCGTGATGATCGCCTCCAAGGGCTATCCGGAAAAATACGAAAAGGGCTTTCCCATTTCCCTGCCTGTGCCGGCGGAAGGGGAGCACATCTACGTCTCCGGCGCAAAGCGTCAGGGAGATACGCTGGTTTCCTCCGGCGGCCGGGTGCTGGGCATGACAGCCACCGCGCCCACCCTGGCGCAGGCGGTGGAACGGGCCTACGCCCTGGCGGAAAAGGTCTCCTTTGAAAACGGATATTATCGGCGGGACATCGGTAAAAGAGCACTGAAGGTGGAAAAATAAGATGGTATATCGCATTTTTGTAGAAAAACGCCCCGGTCTGGACAACGAGGCCCGCGCTCTTCTGAACGACGCCCGGGAATTTCTGGGCATCGACGGGCTGGAGGGCATTCGTCTTTTCAACCGTTACGACGTGGAAGGCGTCAGCCGTCCGCTGTTCGATCAGGCGGCGGCTCAGGTGTTTTCCGAACCGCAGCTGGATTACGCCACGGAGGAAATGCCCGAAACCGGCGCGCAGCATGTGTTCTGCGTGGAATATCTGCCCGGCCAGTTCGATCAGCGGGCGGATTCCGCGGCCCAGTGCATCCAGATCCTCTCCCAGGGGGAGCGTCCCGCGGTACGCACCGCGAAGGTCTACGCCGTTTCCGGCAATGTGTCGGAAGAGGGAATCTCCCGGCTGAAGAAATACGTCATTAACCCTGTGGAGGCCCGGGAGGCTTCCATGGAAAAGCCCGAAACCCTGGTGACGGAATATCAGGCCCCCGCTCCGGTGGAAACCGTGGAGGGCTTCCTGAATCTGGATCGGGCGGGTCTGGAGGCGTTTGTTGAAAAATACGCCCTGGCCATGGACGCGGACGACGCGGCCTTCTGTCAGAATTATTTCCGAAAGGAAGGCCGGAATCCCACCCTTACGGAAGTGCGGATGCTGGACACCTACTGGTCCGATCATTGCCGGCATACCACCTTCCTCACCAGCATCGACGCGGCCTCCTTCGAGGACGCCACTGTGCAGGCGGCCTATGCGGATTACCTTGCCGCCCGGAAGGATCTGGGCCGGGAAAATCGCCCTGTGACGCTGATGGATCTGGCCACGGTGGCGGTGCGCTGCCTGAAGAAGGAAGGCAGGCTGGAAAAGCTGGACGAATCCGAGGAAATCAACGCCTGCACCGTGAAAATCGATGTGGACGTAAACGGCGAGTCCCAGAAATGGCTGCTGCTGTTCAAAAACGAGACCCATAACCATCCTACGGAAATCGAGCCCTTCGGCGGCGCGGCTACCTGCATCGGCGGGGCCATTCGCGACCCACTGTCCGGCCGGGCGTATGTTTACGGGGCCATGCGGGTCACCGGCGCGGCGGACCCCACCCGCCCGGTTGCCCAGACGCTGCCCGGCAAGCTGCCCCAGCGGCAATTGACCACCACCGCGGCGGCGGGCTATTCCTCCTATGGCAATCAGATCGGCCTGGCCACCGGTCAGGTGGATGAAATCTATCACGACGGCTACGCCGCCAAGCGCATGGAAATCGGCGCGGTTATCGCCGCCGCTCCCGCCGCCAATGTGCGCCGGGAAACGCCCCTGCCCGGGGATGTGGTGATTCTGCTGGGCGGCCGCACCGGCCGGGACGGCTGCGGCGGGGCCACCGGTTCCTCCAAGTCCCACACCCTCAAGTCCCTGGAAACCTGCGGCGCGGAGGTGCAGAAGGGCAACGCTCCCGAAGAGCGCAAGCTTCAGCGGCTGTTCCGGAACCCGGAGGCCTCCCGGCTGATTAAGCGCTGCAACGATTTTGGCGCGGGCGGCGTGTCCGTGGCCATCGGCGAACTGGCGGACGGCCTGGAAATCGATCTGGACAAGGTGCCCAAAAAGTACGAGGGCCTGGGGGGCACAGAGCTGGCCATTTCCGAATCTCAGGAGCGCATGGCCGTGGTGGTAGCCCCCGAAGACGCGGAGCATTTCCTCTCCCTGGCGGAAAAGGAAAATCTGGAGGCCACGGTGGTGGCCCGCGTGACGGAGACTCCCCGGCTGGTGATGCATTTTGGCGGCAAAACCATCGTGGACGTATCCCGGGAATTTTTGAATTCCAACGGCGCGGAAAAGCACATCACCGTGCGCGCCGAAGCCCCCAGGCCCTTTGAAAAGAAAATTCCCGCCTCCTTCCGGGCGGGCATGGAGGCGCTGGCGGGAGATTTGAACGTGTGTTCCCGGCGGGGTCTGGCGGAACGCTTCGATTCCACCATCGGCGCGGGCGCGGTGCTGATGCCCTTTGGCGGCCGCCGGCAGCTGACCCCCGTGCAGGCCATGGTGCAGAAAATTTCTCTGGAAAAGGGCGATACCGGCCTGTGCTCCCTGATGGCCTGGGGATATAATCCCTTTATCGCCGAAAAGAGTCCCTTCCACGGGGCCTATCTGGCGGTGGTGGAATCCGTCTCCCGGCTGGTGGCCACCGGCGCGAAGTTTGAAGACGTGTACCTCACCTTCCAGGAATATTTCGAAAAGCCCGGCAGAGACCCCAAACGCTGGGGCAAACCCCTGTCCGCGCTGCTGGGCGCGTATCGGGCCCAGCGGGAATTGGGCGTGGCGGCCATCGGCGGCAAGGATTCCATGAGCGGCTCCTTTGAGAAAATGGACGTGCCGCCCACGCTGGTTTCCTTTGCGGTGACCACCGAGCGCATCGCCAATATCGTTTCCGACGAATTCAAGGCCCCGGGCCACCGGGTGGCGCTGCTCACCCCGGAATATGGCGCGGACGGCCTGCCCACGGCGGAATCTTTGAAACATCTGTACGACGAGATTACCCGGCGCATGCGCCAAGGCGAAATCTGCGCGGCGTATACCCCCGGCTACGGCGGATGCGCCGAGGCTATTCTGAAAATGGCGCTGGGCAACGGCCTGGGCTTCGATTTCGAAGGCGACCTGAATACCCTCTTCGGCTATTGCTACGGCGGGTTCGTGGTGGAATGCACCGGCGAAAGCGAATTTGGCCGCACCCTGGGCCGCACCGCCGCCCATGGGAACTTCACCTGGCAGGGCGAGAGCGTTTCTCTGTCCGAATTGGAAACTATCTACGAAAACCGGCTGGAAAAGGTGTTCCCCGCCAAGGTGGCGACCGCTGCCGGAAGGATTCCCGCTTTCTCCTGCGAAAAGGTCTCTTCCGCCGCACCCATTGCCCCCGCGGCCCGGCCCACGGTGCTGATTCCCGTGTTCCCCGGCACCAATTGCGAATACGATTCCGCCAAGGCGGTGGAAGCCGCGGGCGCGAAGGCCGAAATTCTGGTGATGAACAACCTCACCAGCGCCGGCGTGGCCCGTTCCGTGGAAAATTTTGCGCAGGCGCTGAAAAACGCCCAGGCGGTATTCATCCCCGGCGGCTTCTCCGGCGGCGACGAACCCGACGGTTCCGCCAAGCTCATTGCGGCCTTCTTCCGCAGTCCCGCCGTGCGGGAACAGGTGACTGACCTGCTGGACCGGCGGGGCGGCCTGATGCTGGGGGTGTGCAACGGCTTCCAGGCGCTGATCAAGCTGGGCTTGGTGCCCTTCGGCAAAATTGTGGATACCGACGTCACCTGCCCCACCCTGACCTTCAACACCATCGGCCGCCACCAGTCCCGGCTGGTGCGCACTCGGGTGGCCTCCGCCCATTCTCCCTGGCTGAAGCACGCGCCGGTGGGCAGCGTGTACACCGTGCCCATTTCCCATGGCGAGGGCCGGTTCATGGCCTCGGAGGAGGTCGTCGCCCGTCTGGCGGCAAACGGCCAGATCGCCACCCAGTATGTGGATCTGCAGGATCGGCCCACGGACGAGATTCTGTTTAATCCCAACGGCTCCGCTTGCGCCATCGAGGGCATTCTGTCTCCCGACGGCCGGGTGCTGGGCAAGATGGGCCATTCGGAGCGCATCGGCTCCGGCCTGTATCGAAACGTCCCCGGTGAATACGACATGCAGCTGTTCCGTTCGGCTGTGGAATATTTTAAGTGAGGTGCTCTGTCCCATGACGTATCTTTCCGATATTGAAATCGCCCGGAGAACCCCCCTGAAGGACATTCGCGAAATCGCCGCCACGGCCGGCGTCGACCCGGAATCCATCGAACTCTACGGCAAATACAAGGCCAAGCTGCCCCTGACCACCGACGGCGGCAAAAAGGGCAAGCTGATTCTGGTAACGGCCATTACCCCCACCTCCGCCGGCGAGGGCAAAACCACCACCAGCATCGGCCTCACCGACGGCCTGCGGAAAATCGGCAAAAACGCCATGGCGGCCCTGCGGGAGCCCTCTCTGGGCCCGGTATTCGGCCTGAAGGGCGGCGCCACCGGCGGCGGACAGGCTCAGGTGGCCCCCATGGAGGACATCAACCTGCACTTCACCGGCGATTTCCACGCCATTACCTCCGCCTGCAACCTGCTGGCGGCCATGCTGGACAATCACATTCATCAGGGCAACGCCCTGGGAATCGATCCCCGGCGGATTACCTGGAAGCGCTGCATGGACATGAACGACCGGCAGCTGCGCTATGTGGTGGACGGTCTGGGCGGCCGCAGCAACGGCTCTCCCCGGGAAGACGGCTTCGATATCACCGTGGCCAGCGAAATCATGGCGGTGCTCTGCCTGGCAGACGACCTTGCCGACCTGAAGAAGCGGCTGGAGCGCATCGTGGTGGGCTATTCCTTTGAAGGAACCCCCGTCACCGCCAAGGATCTCAAGGCCGCCGGGGCCATGTGCGCCCTGCTCAAGGACGCGGTGAAGCCCAATCTGGTGCAGACCCTGGAAGGCGCGCCGGCGCTGGTGCACGGCGGTCCCTTCGCCAATATCGCCCACGGCTGCAATTCCGTCATCGCCACCCGCATGGCCCTGACCCTGGCGGATTATGTGGTCACCGAGGCGGGCTTCGGCGGCGACCTGGGCGCGGAAAAGTTCCTGGACATCAAGTGCCGGGCGGCGGGGCTGACCCCGGACGCCACGGTGGTGGTGGCCACGGTGCGCGCCCTGGCCCTTCACGGCGGCGCGGGCAAGAAAAACGCCACCCTGCCTCAGATCGAATACGTGCAGAAGGGCCTGCCCAACCTGATGCGCCATGTGCACAACATGAAGGAAGTCTACGGCCTGCCCTGCGTGGTGGCCGTAAACCGGTTCCCCACGGATACCGACGCGGAAATGGCCCTGATCACCGGCGCATGCGCCGCGGCGGGAGTGAAGGCCGTGGTGTCCGACGCGTGGGCCAGGGGCGGCCTGGGCGCGACGGAGCTGGCGGAGGAAGTGGTGCGCCTGTGCGATGCGGAAAATCACTTCCGCTTCAGCTACGAACTGGATCAGCCCATCCGCAAAAAGCTGGCGGAAATCGTCACCCGGGTATACGGCGGCGCGGGCGTGAAGCTCACCCCCGAAGCGGCCCGGGAAGAAAAGCGCCTTACGGAAATGGGCTGCGGCAATCTGCCCGTGTGCGTGGCCAAAACCCAGTATTCCTTCTCCGATAACCCCAAGCTCCTGGGCGCGCCGGAGGGCTTCACCGTCACCGTGCGCCAGCTGAAGCTTTCCGCGGGCGCGGGCTTTGTGGTGGCCCTCACCGGGGACATCATGACCATGCCCGGCCTGCCCAAGGTGCCCGCCGCCGAGGCCATCGACGTGGACGAAGCGGGCAACATCACCGGCCTTTTCTGATTTTTTTGAGGATACCTGCCATCGCGCGGCCTGCCCCATTCGGCGGGCCGCGCCTGTTTTACGTCTCGGGGGTGAAAGAATGAAGGGCGGCAATGTGAACGATTTTCTGGAGCATGCGACTTATGAGGAAGTGGCAGTGCGCTATCACGGGAAAAAATATTTCTTCCACGGGCTGCTGCGGAATCCGGATACGGGCAGGTTTGAATTTACCATCGATTTATGGGACGATGCGGACCGGTATGTCGATACCGTTTACCAGGCCAGCGCACCGACGGAAGAGGAATGCATGCGGCGATTTCTGGCGGACGCGGTCATTGACGGCCGCCGATTTTGGGAAATCGAAGGGGAAATGGAATGGGTCGATTGGTAAAGGCCCGGCGCATAGACGGTATTTCCGTTTACAGAACCGGGCGCGGGTGATATAATAGAAGCAAATCTGCACAGGAGGACTGTTTTTATGAATTGGGATCTTTCCAAGCTTTACAAAAACGGCTTTGAGGACGAGGCCTTCAAATCTGATCTGGCGGGCATCGACGGCCGGCTGGAGGAAATGCTCCGTCGGGCGGAAAAGCTCGCGGGCCCGGCGGATGTGGAGACCTTCCTGAAGGACTATTCCGACGTGATGGTCACCTTCGCGAAGCTGTCGCTGTTTGTTTCCCTCACCAATGCCGCCAATGTCAACGATGAGAACGCCAACCGCCTGATGGAGCGGCTGATGATCATGGACATGGGCAATCAGAAGGTCATGAGCGCCCTGAGCCGCTATCTGGCGGACAAGGATATCGCAATCTACGCCGCCCATTCCGATTATCTGAAGGCCCACGAGTATCTGCTTTCCAATCTCAAGAAGGACGCGGCTCACGTCATTGACCCGGCGCTGGAGGATACCGTGCTGCGCATGCAGATGACCGGCGGCGGCGCCTTCGCCACTCTGCGGGATCAGCTGGACGCGGGCCTGCTCATCGAATTCGACGGGGAGAAAAAGCCCCTTTCCGCCATCCGCGGCCTGGCCTACAGCCCCGACGCGGACGTGCGCAAGCGGGCCTATGAGGCGGAAATCGCCGCCTATCCCGCCATCGAGACCCCCATGGCCGCCTGCCTGAATTCCATTAAGGGCGAGGCGCTGACCCTCATCGGCCTGCGGCATTACGATTCCGTGCTGGATACCTCCCTGGATTACGCCCACATGGATCGCGCCACCCTGGACGCGCTGATTGCCGCCATGAAGGAATCTTTGCCGGCCTTCCGCCGGTTCTTCCGGGCCAAGGCCCAAAAGCTGGGCTATGAGGGCGGCCTGAAGTTCTATGACCTGTTTGCGCCCCTGGGCTCCAGCGTGAAGGAATATTCCCTGGACGAGGCACGGGCCCTTTTGCAGCAGGTGTTTTCCAAGTTCAGCGACAAGATGGCCAAATTCATCGACCACGCCTTTGAAGATCATTGGGTGGACGTGTATCCCCGTCCCGGCAAGGTGGGCGGCGCCTTCTGCGCCGGCGCGCATCCTCTGGGCACCAGCTATGTGCTGGCCAATTTCGACGGCTCCCTGTCCTCCGTCAGCACCTTTGCCCATGAGCTGGGGCACGCCTATCACAACGATTGCGTGAAGGATAACCCCATTCTCATGTCCGATTATCCCATGCCTCTGGCGGAAACGGCCTCCATCTTCAACGAGACCATGCTGGTGAACAAGCTTATTGAGGAAAGCGACGCCCAGACCCAGATCACCCTGCTGGATCAGCAGCTCACCGACGCGGCGCAGGTCATCGTGGATATCCTCAGCCGGTATCTGTTTGAGTCCGAAGTGGTCGCCCGCCGGGCCGATCATGTGCTGACCCCCGCCGAGCTGTGCGAAATCATGCTGGACGCCCAGCGCCAGACCTATGGCGACGGCCTGGACGAAAACTGCATGCATCCCTACATGTGGGCCTGCAAGTCCCATTACTATTCCACGGGGCTGCATTTCTATAACTTCCCCTATGCCTTCGGTCTGCTGTTCGGTCTGGGCGTTTTCGCCCTGTATCAGCAGAAGGGCGAGGATTTCCTGCCCCTGTACGATAAGCTTCTGCGGGATACGTCCTCCGGCGACGTGCGTCAGGTGGCCGCCGGCGTGGGCATCGACGTGACGGACGTGAACTTCTGGCGCGGATCCCTGAAGGTGCTTACCGACCGGATTGACGAATTTGAACGTATTTGACGTGATTTGATAATTCTACAGAATCTCCCCGGTTTTGCCACACTTTTTTAATGTATGCCGGCTAACAACCTGCTATAATTTCATTAAAGAATTTGAAAACAGATCGGGGGATTCTGGGATGAATAAACCTGTTGATAACGACGAACTTCGCAGAATGATGGATGAAAATTCCGCGAAGACGACGGTGCTTTCTTATGTAATGACGCTGGTGTACGCCGTGGCGGAAACCTTCGCCTGCATGGCCGGTCGTGAAATGATCGAAAGTATAGCCATCAAGATCATTTACAGCATGAACATGACTAACGTGTCCATGTACGGCGGCTGGAAGCGCATTGTGCAGATTACCGCCATCGTGCTGATGGTGGGCATCTGGATGAGCACCTTCATGGTGGTCTGGCATAAGATCGAAAAGGCCGGCAGCCTGAAAAACCGGGTGAAGGTGGGCGCTGTCTGCATTGGCATTGCCCTGGCCGCCTATCTGGTCTTCTGTCTGGTGCAGCTGGCGGCGGTGGGTTACTGGCCCACCCTTACCGGCGCGGTCTGATGGAAACAGATTCCGCAAAGTGGGGAAGAAGCGCAAAAGCTTCTTCCTCGTTTTTATATTTTGGCAAGCCTGGCGGATGGGCACGGCCTTCTCCATGCCTTCCCCTCTGGGGAAGGTGCCGCCCGCAGGCGGCGGATGAGGTCGTACCCCCAGACGCGTCTATGGGATACGCATGCGGCTTGCTTTTGGACAGGAATATGGTTTATAATATCCGCAAAAAGCCGGGAGGTTGTTTTATGAGAAGCGAACTGGATTTCTGCGAAGGCTGGCTGTTTCATCTGGGGGAATTGCCCGCGGGCAATCCCGCCGCCAAAGGGCCTATGTATCTGCAGGCCAAAACCGAGCGCAGGCGCATGGGCCCCGCCGCCCGGGATTATGACGACTATTCCGAAAATTACGCGGAAGAGGGGCTGATCACCGCGGACGCGTGGGAAAAGGTCTGTCTGCCCCATGATTATATCATTTCGCAGCGCCCCCGGCCGGAAAATAACGGCTCTCAGGGTTATTTTCAATATGAAAACGCCTGGTATCGCAGACACTTTTTCGCCGACCCCGACTGGCGGGAAAAGCGGGTGCGGCTGCTGTTCGAAGGCGTTGCCACCCATTGCACCGTGTATCTCAACGGCTGCCGGCTGGGGGCAAACTTCTGCGGCTATCATTCCTTTGAATTTGATCTGACGGATCTGCTGGATTACGAAAGGGAAAACGTGCTGGCGGTGCATGTGGATTCCAGCGAGCACGAGGGCTGGTGGTATCAGGGCGCGGGCATCTATCGTCCGGTGCGCCTGGTGATCACCGAGCCGGTGCACGTGGAAACCTGGGGCGTGTTCCTGCACCCGGAAAAGCAGACGGAGGAAATCTGGCGACTGCCGGCGGAGGTGGAAATTGTCAACGACGGCTTCCGAGGGGCGCTGCTTCGGGTGGAAACCGCCGTTTTTGCCCCGGACGGCGCTCCGGCGGCGATCCTTTCCGGGGAGATCGTCGTTCCCGCCCGGGATAAGGCCACCCTGCGGCTCTTCGGCCAGGTGCATTGCCCCGAAATCTGGGATTTGGATACGCCCCGGCTCTATACCGCTCGCACCCGGCTCTATGAAGGCGAGACCCTGCTGGACGAGGTATCCGATCGCTTCGGGTTCCGTACCCTTGGCTGGTCGGAGGAAGGCTTTTTCCTCAACGGCCGCCGGGTGGAGCTGAAGGGAGTTTGCTGCCATCAGGATTTCGGCCTCACCGGCAAGTCAGTGCCGCCTCGGGTGCAGCGCTACCGGCTGGAGCTGATGAAGGAAATGGGCGCGAACGCCTATCGCACTGCCCATTATCCCCACCATGCCTATACCATGGACGTGGCCGACGAAATCGGCATGCTGGTGATGGATGAAACCCGCTGGTTCGAATCCACCCAGGAGGGCATGGCCCAGCTGCGCATGCTGATTCGCCGGGACCGGAACCACCCCAGCGTCATCTTCTGGTCCGTGGGCAACGAGGAGCCGCTGCACCTGACGGACCGGGGCCGGCGTATCGCCCGGAGCATGCTCTTCGAAGCCCGGCGGCTGGATCCCACCCGGGAGGTGACCACCGCCGTTTCTCACGATCCCCACCGCTGCCCGGTGATGGATTCGGTGGACATCATCGGCGTGAATTATAACCTGGATTCCTACGATCAGCTTCACGCGCTCTATCCCCATAAGCCCATCATCGCCAGCGAATGCTGCGCCACGGGCACCACCCGGGGCTGGTACTGGGCGGAGGACGCGGCCCGGGGATATCTGCCGGCCTATGACCGGGATACCAGCAAATCCTTCCTGGGCCGGGAACGCACCTGGCGGTTCCTCCGGGAGCGGAAGTGGATTGCCGGCGGCTTCCAGTGGGCGGGCATCGAGCACCGGGGCGAAACCGTCTGGCCCCGGCTGTGCTCTCAGTCCGGCGCGGTGGATCTGTTCTTGAACCGGAAGGACGCGTTTTATCAGAATCAGTCCCTGTGGCTGGAAAAGCCCATGGTGCACCTGCTGCCCCATTGGAACCTGCCCGGCCGGGAGGGGGAGCCCATTCGGGTGGTGGCCTATACCAACTGCCCACGGGTGGAACTGTTGGTGAACGGCGTATCCCAGGGCATTCAGGCAATCGATTCCTGTGGACACGGCCAGTGGCAGGTGGAATATCACCCCGGCGCAATCGAGGCCGTGGCCTACGCCGGGGATGGAACGGTGGCTGCCCGGGAACGGGTGGAGACCACCGGCGCACCGGTTCGGCTGCGGCTGCGGGCCCTGACCCCCGCACCCCGGCCCGACGGAAAAGACGTGCTGCTGCTGAATTGCGATTGTCTGGACGCCCAGGGCAGGCCTGTGCCCGACGCAAGCCCCATGGTGCACTTCGTGACCAACGAACTGGGCCGGGTACTGGCCACCGGTTCCGACGTGTCCGACCACACGCCCGTGACGAGTCCCGATCGAAAAATGCGGGCAGGGCTCATCAGTCTATTGATTGGCGCAGGCGAAAAGAAAGGCATTCTGCGGGTGTATGCCTATGCGGAGGGCCTGGAGAGCGCAAGATTGGATATTATGCTGTAAAAGGCGCATTTTTGCGCAGAAAATTGGCAAAATGGTGCGTTTCCTGCTTAATTGGGCTTGATTCGCTGGGGAAATATGTATATAATAGAAATATCTAAAGGAATGGGAGTGGAAACGATGCCGCGTAAAGCAAAGAAGCCTGTTGAGGTCAAAACTCGGAAACAGTATCCCGACCGTGCAACCCGCATCGCCATGGCGGACGAGAAGATTCAGCGTCTGGAAAAGCTCAATGAAGAGCGCCGCCAGCTGATTGCCAAAACCGAAGCCAAGCTCAACGACCGGAAGGAATCCCTGACCAAGAGCGAAGCCGAGTTGGAGAAGGTAAAGGCCCGCCGGGAGCGGATGATCGCCATGCAGGATCGCCCCGCCGCCTCCGAAAGCCGTAAGGCCCGTTCCGCCGAGAAGGCCGAGCTGGAAAAGCTTCGCGCCCTGCTGGCGGAAAAGGGTGTGACCGCGGAAGAGCTGCTGGCCAAGCTGTAACGAAAAGTCCGTTCGCCCGCAAGGCGGTAAAGCCCCCTGTCCCTGAGTTCAGGGGCCGCAGGGGCTTTTTCTATGAACAACGGGGGTTATTATGAATCTGTTTGATACCCATTGCCATATTTCCCTGGATCAGTTTGCCGAAGACCGGGATCAGGTGATCGAGCGCATGTTGGAGGCCGGCGTTCGCCACGCCACCCTGGCCGTGGACGCCACCGAGGACGTGCCCTTCGCGGAGGAAATGTGTCAGGCCCATGATTTTCTGTATTTCGTGGTGGGCGTGCATCCCCATAATGCCATCAAATACACTCCGGAAGCCGAAGCGATTCTGCTGAAGGCGGCGAAACATCCCAAGTGCCGGGCGGTGGGGGAAATCGGTCTGGATTATCATTACGACCTGTCCCCCCGGGATACCCAGCGCGCCGTGTTTGAACGGCAGCTGGATCTGGCCATGGATCTGGGCATGCCCGTGCAGCTGCACATTCGGGAGGCCCATGGGGAATGCATGGATCTGCTGCGCCGCCGGGCCGCCGCCGGGACGATGCCCCCGGGCAGTATCATGCACTGCTTCACCGGCAGCTGGGAATGCGCCAAGGTGTATCTGAATCTGGGCATGTACGTGTCCCTGTCCGGAGCGGTGACCTTTAAAAATGCCCCGAAGCTGGCGGAGGTGGCGGCCAATGTGCCCCTGGATCGGCTGCTGGTGGAGACGGACTGCCCTTACATGGCGCCGGTTCCTTTGCGGGGCCGCCGCAACGAGCCCGCCTTTGTGGTGCATACCCTGAACAAAATTGCGGAGATCCGGGGCATGGAGCCGGAAGCGCTGGCGGAAATTACCACCCGAAACGCCATGCGGGCCTTCCGCATAGAAAGCGAGGAAGACCGATGAAAGGAATCAAGCTGCCCGCTTTTGACGCGCGTTTTCGCCGGCGGGTGTTCATGGCTCTGGTGGGAGTGCTGCTGTGCTCCTTCTCGGTGGGCTTTTTCCGACTGTCCGATTTTGGCACCGATCCTTATCAGACCTTCTGCGGCGGCCTGTCCAACGTGCTGCCCTGGGGATTTGGCAACGTCATGACCGTCATGAACTGCATCCTGCTGGTGGAAACCTTCCTGCTGGGCAGAAAGTATTTGGGCGTCGCCACCCTCTTCACCGTGTTCCTCACCGGCTATGTGGTGGAATTCTCCGAATGGCTGCTTTTGCAGACGGGCATTGCCATGACCCTGCCGGTGCGCATCGGGTATCTGATCGTGGGCGTGGTGGTGATGTGCTTTGCCTCCAGTCTGTATATTACCTCCAATCTGGGAGTCAGCTCCTACGATTCTCAGGCGCTGATGCTGGCAGACACCAAAATTGCGCCTTTCCGCCTGGTGCGCATTGGCACCGATCTGGTGTGCGTGATTCTGGGCACGCTGATGGGCGCGCGGCCCGGGGTGGGCACCATCGTCACGGCCCTGTGCATGGGCCCGCTGATCGATTTCTTCAATCGAAAGGTAGCGCGGCCCTTCCTGGAACGGGCAGGACGATGAAATGAGCCTTTCCGGAATGCATCCAAAACAAAAAGCCGCGGCAGTTTTCACTGTCGCGGCTTGACTTATGCCGAAAGATTAGCCTTCGGTAGACTCGGTCTCAGCGGGCTCGTCGGTAGCGGCGGTGTCGTCGGTAGCCTCTTCGGTAGCGGCGGTGTCGTCAGCAGCGGGCTCTTCGGTGGCCTCGGTGGTGGCTTCCACGGTGGGAGCCTCGGTGGCGGTGTCCTTGGCGTCGTCCTTAGAAGAGCAGCCAACCGCGAAAACAACCAGCATCATAAGAGAAAGAGCGAAAATCAAAGCCTTTTTCATGGTGTATTCCTCCTTACAGGGCGTTGCCCTTAATGACATGACGTAGTATATCCTCTTCATGCGACATTTATTACCATGATTCTGATAAAAATTTGAAAACAATCAAAGAATTACCATTAAGTCCAAGTTGCGCCACAACTTTGTGAACGCCGTGAAAGCAAACGGTAAACGATCGGGGCATTACAGCGGCTTTTTTTCGGGAACGCCGGGGCGGCGGGGATAGGCGGCGGGGGTGGGGGCCGCCTTTTCCACGTAAATCAGGGTGTGATTCCAGTCCCGGCCGGGCACCGGCGCGGGCAAGGTACGAACATAGCGTCCGCCCAGCTTTTCCAACGCCCTCTGGGCGGCGGCAAGTTCCTCTTCCCAGGCGGGGCCTTTGTAGGCGATCATTGTGCCGCCTACGCGCACCAGGGGCAGGGTGAATTCACACAGCAGATTCATGGAAGCCACCGCCCGGGAGGTAGCCAGGTCAAACTGTTCCCGCAGGGCGATTTCCTTGCCGGCGATTTCCGCCCGCAGATGCAGCGCCCGGGCATTGAGCCCCAGCTCCCGAATGACGCTTTCCAGAAATTTCACCCGCTTTTCCAGGGAATCGATGAGCGTGACCTGAATCTGCGGCAGCAGAATGGACAGGGGAATGCCCGGGAATCCCGCGCCGGAGCCCACGTCCACCAGCGTTTTTGTCCCCTCCGGCAGGGGATATTTTAACGGCGCGATGGAATCCAGATAATTCCGGTCCACGGCCTCGGCGGGGTCGTCGCTGATGCGGGTGAGGTTCATGGTTTTGTTGGCGCTGACCAGCATCCGGTGATATTCGCAGAAGGCCTGGGCCTGTTCCGCCGTCATGGCCACGCCCATCTGTTCCGCGCCTTTCAGCAAAAGCTCCTTCATGCCTGCTCCTTTCCCGCCGCTTCCCGGCGCAGTTTTTCCAGCCAGATCATCAAAACGCTGATGTCTCCCGGGGAAACTCCGGGAATTCGGGCCGCCTGTCCCAGAGAGACCGGGCGAATCTTGTCCAGCTTCTGCCGGGCCTCAATGCGAACACCGGAGAGATTGAGATAATCCGCGTCCTGGGGCAGCAGGGTTTCCTCCATGCGGCGGAAGCGCTTTTCCTCTGCCAGCTGCTGGCGAATGTAGCCCTCGTATTTCACTTCGATTTCCACCTGCGCGCGAAGCATAGGGGAAATTTCCGGCAAATCCGGAGCCGCGGCGCGCAAATCTTCGTAAGAAACCTCCGTGCGCCGCAGTTTTTCCGTCAGATGCCGACGCTCCACCTGAGCAATGACCTGATCGGTCTCATCCCGGCGGCGGCGCATGGCGTCGTACCGGGCCTGAGAGGCCAGCCCCGCCTGAAAGCCCCGCTCCGTCAGCCGGAAATCGGCGTTGTCCTGCCGCAGCAGCAGCCGGTATTCCGCCCGGGAGGTCATCATGCGATAGGGCTCGTCGGTGCCCTTGGTCACCAGATCGTCCACCAGCACGCCGATGTAGCCCTCCGAACGGCCGATGAGCATGGGCTCCCGGTTGTCCAGATACAGGGCGGCGTTGATGCCGGCGTACAGCCCCTGAGCGGCAGCTTCTTCATAACCCGAAGTGCCGTTGACCTGCCCGGCCATATACAGCCCCTGCACCTGCCGGGAGGAGAGATCGGTTTTCAGCCCCGTGGGGTCGATGCAGTCGTATTCGATGGCGTAGGCCAGCCGCAGCACCTCCGCGTGTTCCAGTCCGGGCACGGAGGCATAAATTTTCCGCTGAATATCCTCCGGCATGGAGGTGGACATGCCCTGGGCGTACCATTCCACGGTGTACAGCCCTTCCGGTTCCATGAAAATGGGGTGGCGCTCCTTGTCCTTAAATCGGACGACCTTGTCCTCGATGGAGGGGCAGTAGCGGGCGCCGGTGCCGTGGATGGTGCCGGCGTACATGGGCGCCTTGTCCAGATTGTCCAGGATGATCCGGTGGGTTTCCGGGGTGGTGTAGGTCAGATAGCACACGCTGGTGTTCTTCAGCCCCGCGGGGTCGGTGAGGAAGGAGAAGGGCGTAATGGGGTCGTCCCCCTCCTGCACGGTCATTTTGGAAAAATCAATGGTGCGGCCGTCCAGCCGGGCCGGGGTGCCGGTTTTGAACCGGCGCAGGGAAAAGCCCAGGTCCGCAAGGCTCCGAGTCAGGCTGTTGGCGGCCATGAGTCCCTGAGGGCCACCGTTCCAGGAGCATTCGCCGATGATAATGCGGCTGTTGAGATATACGCCGGAACAGACCACCGCCGCCCGGCAGGCGATGTGCGCCCCGGTGGTGGTGATAACGCCGGTGACCCGGCCGTTCTGAGTCAGAATTTCCCGGGCCTCCGCCTGACGCAGATGCAGGTGTTCGCAATTGTCCACCGCCCGGCGCATGCGCAGCTGATAGGCCTTTTTGTCCGCCTGCACCCGCAGGGAATGCACCGCGGGGCCCTTGGCAGTGTTGAGCATGCGGGACTGGAGAAACACCTCGTCCGCCGCCAGACCCATTTCGCCCCCCAGCGCGTCCAGTTCCCGCACCAGGTGGCCCTTGGCGGTGCCGCCGATGGAGGGATTGCAGGGCATCATGGCCAGCGAATCCAGGTTCAGGGTCATAAGCAGGGTTTCGTGTCCCATGCGGGCGCAGGCCAGGGCCGCCTCGCAGCCCGCGTGTCCCGCGCCAATGATGACGACGTCATATTGTTCCATGGTAAAAAAGCCGCCTTTCGCAGCAGAAATTGCAGGTTACAATCCGGGAATGCAGCCGGCTTCAGGGGCATATTCCTGAAACGGACGCTGCCCGTCCCCGATGCAGAAATGATTTTCATCTTATTATAGCGCATATGCGTTAGGGGCGTTAGGCAGATCACGGAATTTTTACGTGCGGGAGGGAAGAAAGTGCGCACATTGCTGGAAAAGCGGGCGGGGCATGTGGCCCGGCTTGGAATACGCGGGCCGCTGATGCGTCGGCTGACGGAAATGGGGGCCACGCCGGGAACCTATATCGAGATCATTCGGGTTTCGCCCCTGGGGGATCCGGTGCAGGTGGCACTGCGGGGGTATACCCTGACCCTGCGGCGGGAGGACGTTCGGGAAATTCTTTTGCAGGAGGAATAAGCCATGGGCTGGACGGTGGCGCTGGCGGGCAATCCCAATTGCGGCAAGACTACGCTTTTCAACGCCCTCACCGGGGAAAATCAGTACGTGGGCAACTGGCCCGGCGTGACGGTGGAAAAGCGGGAGGCGGACTGCACCCTGGGCAATCGGCCCATTCGACTGGTGGATCTGCCGGGGGTGTATTCCCTGAGCCCCTATTCCATTGAGGAAGAGGTGGCCCGGGGATTCATCGAGGGAAAGAGCTGCGACGCGGTTTTGAATATCGTGGACGCAACCTGCCTGGAACGGGGGCTGTATCTCACCCTGCAGCTGCTGGAAAAGGGCGTGGCGGCGGTGGTGGCGCTGAACATGATGGACGAGGCGGAAAAGCGGGGAATCCATCCCGATCTGGAAATCCTTTCCCGGGAACTGGGCGCACCGGTGGTGGCCATTTCCGCCCGAAAGCGCCGGGGGCTGGAACAGCTGGGCCGGGCGGTGGCGGAAGCGGCGGGAAGCGGGCGCAAATCCCGGCCGCGGCTGAACTACGCCCCGGGCGCTTTTCCGGAAACGGACGCGGGCTTTGTGGCGCTGGCCCAGGCCCGGTATGATTTTATCGAAAAAACGCTGAAAAAGGCGGGCTGCCCGCCCCGGCCCTATGAAAGGCGCATGTCCGACCGCATCGACCGGGTGCTTCTGCATCCCCTGGGTGCGCTGCCGGCCTTCGGGGCGCTGGTGGGTGCGCTGTTTTTCTGCACCTTCGGCCCGCCGGGGGAGGCGCTGCGGGGACTGATGGAGGCGGTGGTGGCCCTGGCCCAGCGGGGCGGCGGGATACTTATGGCCGGCGCGCCCCGGTGGGCGGCTTCCCTGGTGTGTCAGGGGGTCATCGGGGGCGTGGGGGGCGTACTGACTTTTTTGCCGCAGATTCTGATTCTGTTTTTGGGCATGGCGCTGTTGGAGGAAAGCGGCTGCATGGCCCGGGCGGCGTTTATGGCGGATCGGCCTCTGCGGTATCTGGGGCTTTCCGGCCGGTCGTTTATTCCCATGATTATGGGCCTGGGCTGCACGGCCACCGCCGCCATGGCCGCCCGGGGCGTGGAAAATCAGCGGGATCGGCGCATGACCATTCTGCTGACGCCCTTTCTTTCCTGCGGGGCCAAGCTGCCCATCTACGCGCTGTTTGCCGCGGTGTTTTTCCCGGGTGCGCAGGCACTGACGGTGGCGGGGATTTACGCCCTGGGGCTATTGATGATGGCCGTCAGCGGCGTGGTGCTGCGCAGAACCCTTTTTCCGGAGGGACAGACGCCTTTCGTGATGGAATTGGGCGATTACCGGCTGCCCACGCTGCGACCGGTGCTGCGGCGGCTGAAGGAGCGGGCCTGGGATTTTTTGAACCGGGCGGGCACTGTGATTTTCGCCATGAGCGTGGCCGTATGGGCCATGAATTTTTTCACCCCGGGCCTTACCCCGGCCGCGGGGGCGGCGGATTCCATCCTGGGCCGGCTGGGCCGCCTGCTGGCGGGAATCTTTGCACCCCTGGGCTTTGACGGCCGGGCCTGCGGGGCGCTGCTGGCGGGGCTGGCGGCCAAGGAGGCGGTGGTGTCCACGCTGGCGGTGGTGCTGGGGGCCTCCGGGGGCGGGGCGCTGGCGGCGGCGCTGCCGGAGCTGTTTGATCGGCCCGCGGCGGGGGCGTTTCTGGTGTTCCTGTTGCTGTACCCGCCCTGCGTATCCGCCCTGGCGGTGATGCGCCGGGAGCTTTCAGATCGAAGGCTTCTGTGGTTTGGAATCGCGTGGCAATGCGTCGTGGCGTATTTGTGCGCTCTGGCGGCGCGGCTGCTGCTTTCGGTGGGAACATGAGGGGGCTCGTTGCGGCCTGGGGCTGCGTTTTCTGGGCGGGATATGTAACCCTGCGGCGCATTCGCCGCCGGCGCTGCTTTGGCTGCCGGGCAGGAAATTGCCGCTGCTGCGGCGAAAAGAGATAAGAACGGATACATTCGAAAATACGCGGATACAGGGGGCGGGAACGTGCGTTTTTTGCACCTTTCGGATTTACACATTGGCCTGAAACTGATGAACCGGGATCTGGGGGAGGATCAGGCGTTTATCCTGCGGCAGATCGTGGCCCGGGCGGCGGAACTGAAGCCGGAGGCGGTGGTGATCGCCGGGGATATTTACGACAAGGCCGTGCCCTCCGCCGAGGCGGTGGAGACCTTCGACGGCTTCGTGGCGAGCCTGTCCCGGGCATTGCCCGGGGCGGAAATCATGATGATCAGCGGCAATCACGACAGCGCTCCCCGGGTGAACTGCTTCCGCAGCGTGCTGGCCCGGCAGAAGATTCACATGATCGGCCTGCCGCCCCAGCAGGAGGGGGAATCCATCGAGCGGGTAACCCTTGCGGACGCTTACGGGCCGGTGCATTTTTACCTTTTACCCTTCGTGCGGCCCTCCATGGTGCGCATGGCCACGGGGATGAATCCGGACGGCAGCGCCCTTTCCTACGATCAGGCGGTGCGGCGGCTGATTCAGCGGGAAAAAATCGATCCCGCCCAGCGCAATGTGCTGGTGAGCCATCAATTCTATCTGCCCCGGGGAAAGGGTCCGGATGCGGTGGAGCGGATGGATTCGGAAATTCGCACCGTGGGCAATATCGACGCCATCGGCGCGGACGTGCTGGAAAAATTCGATTACGCGGCTCTGGGACATATCCATAAGGCCATGACCCTGGGCGGCGAGGCAATGCGCTACAGCGGCACCCCCATGGCCTGTTCCGTCAGCGAGGCGGGTCAGGAAAAGGGCATGCTGCTGGTGGAAATGGGGGAAAAGGGAAGCGTTTCTGTAGAGAAAATTCCCCTTTTGCCCCTGCGGCGGATTCGCATCGTCCGGGGAACCGGCGCGGAGGCGCTGAAACAGGCCTGCGACGATTACGTGCGGGTGGAACTGACGGAAGCGGCCTCGGAAGGCGAGGGGGAATTGCAGGAACGGCTCAGAAGCGCCTTCCCACGGCTGCTGGAGGTGGTTCGGGTGGCCCGGACGGCGGCGGAAGAAGAACACCTCGGGACAGAACAGCGGCCCCAGACGGATCCCTATGCCCTGTGCCGGGCGTTTCTGGGGGAAATGAACGAAACGGATGAAGCGATCCTGCGGGATGTGCTCAATGCGGTGATGGGAGGCGGCGTGCAATGAGACCGTTGAAATTGACGATGCAGGCCTTCGGGTCGTATGGGAAAAAGACGGAGATCGATTTTACCGCCCCTAACCAGAATTTGTTTCTCATTACCGGGGATACCGGCGCGGGCAAAACCACCATTTTTGACGCGGTGGTGTTCGCGCTGTACGGCGAAGCCAGCTCCAACGACAACAAAAAGGACGGCGCGGAGCTGCAGAGCCAGTTCGCCCCGGGGCTGGAGCCCTATGTGGAAATGACGTTTTCCGAAAAACAGCGGGGAATTGATCAGGTGTTTACCGTGCGCCGCTCTCCCCGGCATCTGCGGCCCCGGCGGCGGGGTACGGGCAGCGACATGGCCGTCAGCGAAACCGTTTCGCTGATCCTGCCCGACGGCCGGGAATATCCGGCCAAGGAAGCCGACGGGAAGATCGTGGAAATTGTGGGCCTGACCAAAAGCCAGTTTATGCAGGTGGCCATGATCGCGCAGGGAGAATTCATGGAGCTATTGCGGGCTAAATCCGAGGATAAAAAGGAGATTTTCCGCAAGCTGTTTCATACGGAGATTTTCCGGCAGATCGTGGATGAAATCGCCCGGCGGAAAAAGGAAAATCAGGAGAAAATCAACCGCATTCGCACCATTTGCCAGACCGAGGCCGGTCGGGTGACCATTCCGGAATCCTATACCGACCAGCAGCCCCTGCGGGAATGTCGGGATAGAATCCGCCTTTCGGAAAAGTTCGGCGTGGCGGAACTGGAAAATTTGCAGCAGCTGCTGGAGGCGCTGTGTCACCGGATTTCCCAGGACGGCAGCCAGGCCCGCCGGGAGACGGAAGCGCTGGAGAAACAGCGGGACGCCTGTCTGGAGGAACTCAGCCGGGGGGGCGAGGTGCAGAAGCATTTCGAAAATCTGGACAGGGCTCAGGCGGATTTGAAGGACTGCGAGGCGCAGGCGGAATCCATGCGTCAGGCCCGGCTCAACGCCGGAAATATTCGCAGCGCCTGGGAAATTCAGGGGGTCTACGCCCGGTATCAGGACGGGGAAAATCTGGTGCGAAATACCCGGGCCAAACAGGCAGAGCTGGAACAGCAGCTGCCGGAACTGTGCCGGACGGAGGAAGCCGCCCAGGCCCGAAAACAGGAAGCCGCCGCCCGGCGGGATCAGGCCATGAAGGCCCATTCTCAGGTGCGGGAACAGGTGGAGCAGGAGCAGAATCTCTGGATTCAGCTGCGTCAGGCCCGGGGCGAAGTGGAAAAATGGACGGCCCAGGGGAAAAAACTTGCCCAAAACGCCGAAAGCGCCCGGCGACAGGCGGCGGAGGCCGACCGGCAGGAGACGCAATTGCGAAAGGAGCAGGAGCAGCGCCAGGACGCGCCGGCCCTTTTGGAGCGGCTTCGGGGGGAAATCGCCCAGGAACGGCAGCTGCATCTGCAGGCCGGAGAAGCCGTATCGGCGGAAAAGAACGCGCAGACGCAGCAGGCCGCTTATGAGCTGGCCCGGCAGGCCTATGCCCAGGCCCGGGCCGGGGCGCAGGAACAGGAAAGCCGGTATCAGCAGCTGCGGCAGGCGTTTTTCGACGCCCAGGCGGGCTTTATCGCTCGGGAACAGCTGCGGCCGGGGCAGCCCTGCCCGGTGTGCGGTTCGCTGGAACATCCCAGCCCCTGCGTGCTGGCGCAGGAGCATCGGGAATTGACCCGGGAGACGCTGGAGCGGGCGGAAGCGGAACTGAATCGGGCCCGGGACCGGCAGCAGCAGGCGGCGGCGCGGGCGGAAGCCGATCGTAAACTGGCGGAGGAGAAAATCCGGCAGGCCCGGCAGGCGGCGAAGGAGCTGCAGGAAAAATGCGGGACGTATTTTCAGCAGCAGGAGGCCTTCTCCGCCACGGAGGCGGAAAACCGCGTCGCCCGCTCCCTGGCACAGCGGCAGGTGCAATTGCCCGCCCTGATGCAGGCCGAGGGGGAATTGCAGGAAATTCGGAAACAGCTGCAGCAGCTCATGGAACGGAAGCCCCGGCTGCAGGAAACCCAGAAACAGGCGGAAGCGCAGGCCCAGCAGGCGGAAAAGGCCCTGGAGGCCGCCCGGGCGCAGGAAGTTACCCTGGAAGCCCGGCGGAAATTCCCCACCGAGGAAATTGCCCGGGCCCGTCTTGCTCAGGCGGAACGGGAGGACAGAGAAAAGTCCCGGGCCCTGGAAGAAGCCCAGCGCGTCCTGCAGCGGGCGACAAATCAGAAGACCCAGGCCCAGGCCCAGGCGGAGCAGTGCCGCCGGGATCTGCCGGAAATGGAGAAGCAGCGGGACGCCCGGCGGGAGGAATATCAGCATTTCTGCCGGGAGAAGGCCATGGAGGAGGAAGCCTGGCAGCACCTGACCCGGCAATATCCCCGGGAAGCGGCGGAGGCCCTGCAGCGTCAGGCCGAAGCCTTCGAAAAACGCCGGGAGGCGGCGGAAAGCGCCCGAAAGCAGGCGTTAACCTCCATCACCGGCAGGCCGCGCCCGGACATGGCCCAATTGCAGCGGGCCCAGCAGGAAATTCAGAAAAAATGCGCCGAGTCCCAGGAGCGTCTGGAAAAATGGAGAAGCGATTTCAAAACCAACCGGGACGTAAAGGAAAGACTGCGGGAACAGACCGCGGGCCGCGCCCGGGCCATGGAGACCCAGGATCACCTGAACGCCCTGTACGACCAGCTGGCCGGCAAGCGCACCGGCAGCCGCATGGACATTGAAACCTACGTGCAGCGGTATTATCTGCAGAAGATTCTGGAAGCTGCCAACCGGCGATTCCGGGAGATGTCCGCCGGGCAGTTCGAAATGCGGCTGATGCAGGAAGACCGGGCCGGCGAGGGCAAAAACCGGGGGCTGGATCTGATGGTGTATTCCGCCGTGACCGGCCGGGAACGGGAAGTGCGCACCCTTTCCGGCGGCGAATCCTTCATGGCCGCCCTTTCCCTGGCCCTGGGCATGGCGGACGAAATCCGCGGCCGGGCGGCGGTGAATTTGGACATGATGTTCATCGACGAGGGCTTCGGCTCTCTGGACGACCACGCCCGGGATCAGGCGGTGCGGGTTTTGCAGGATATGGCCGGGGGAGACCGGCTCATCGGCATCATTTCCCACGTGTCGGAATTGAAGCAGCAGATTGAAGACCAGTTGATCGTGCAAAAGGGCGACGAGGGCAGCCGGGTGCGCTGGCAGATCAGCTGACAAACTTTAACGCAGCCTGAACTTGACATTTATCCGAAATCGGACTATTATGGAAAAGTCCGATTTCGGATTTTTTATATTTTCGGAGGCGAAATGATGGAAATCAGTCGATGGCTGGCCAAATACAACGCCCTTTCCAAAGAAAGCGACAATCTTTACCGGGGATTGGCGCGGGAATTGGGCGGGTCGGAATGCGCCCTGTGGATTTTATACACCTTGCGGGCGGAGAAGCCGCCGGTGACTCAGAAGGCCATCTGCGATATTCTCCACGCCCCCAAACAGACGGTGAATTCCGCCATGAAGGCCCTGGAGACGGGGGGCTATCTTCGGCTGGAGCCGGGGCCGGACCGGCGGCGCAAGCAGGTGGTGCTGACGGAGGCGGGAGAGCGCCTGGCCCGGGAAAGCGCCGACAAAATTATTTTAGCCGAAGAAGCGGCCTTCGGGGCCATGACGGAACCGGAACGGGAAATGTTTTTAATTCTCATGGGCCGGTTTGTGCGGGCCCTTCGGGAGGAAATACAGGAAATCAAGCGGAAGGAAACAGAAGCGTGAAGGTGAATCTTTCGGATCATTTTACGTATCGGAAATTGCTGAATTTTGTGCTGCCGTCCATTGTAATGATGGTGTTCACGTCCATTTACGGCGTGGTGGACGGGCTGTTTGTGTCCAATTACGCGGGGAAAACCGCCTTTGCGGCCATTAATCTGGTAATGCCCTTTATCATGGTGCTGGGGGGCATGGGCTTCATGATCGGCACCGGCGGCACCGCCCTGGTGGCCAAGGTGCTGGGCGAAGGAGAAAAGGAAGAGGCCAACCGGTATTTTTCCATGATGGTGCTGGTGACGCTGCTGCTGGGCGTGGCCCTTTCCGTGGTGGGCGTGATCTTCATGCGGCCGGTGTCCCGCCTGTTGGGGGCCACCGAGGCCATGATGGACGACTGTGTGCTTTACGGCCGCATCGTCATCGCTTTTACCTTCACCTTCATGCTGCAAAACGTCTTCCAGAGCTTTTTGATCGTGGCGGAAAAGCCCAAGCTGGGCCTGGGGGTAACGGTGGCGGCAGGCGTGACCAACATGGTGCTGGACGCGCTGTTCGTGGGCGGCTTCGGCTGGGGCATTGCCGGCGCGGCGGTGGCCACCGGCCTGAGCCAGTGCGTGGGCGGCATTCTGCCCCTGATTTATTTCCTGCGGCCCAATAACAGCCTTTTGCGCCTG
>CACXHB010000126.1 GCA_902767315.1 uncultured Eubacteriales bacterium | reverse complement strand
CACCGCCGGCAAGGAAGCCAGCGGCACCGGCAACATGAAGTTCATGATGAACGGCGCGGTGACCATCGGCACCATGGACGGCGCCAATTGCGAAATCCACGACGCGGTGGGCGACAAAAACATCTACATCTTCGGCCTTACCGCCGAACAGGTGGAGCAGGGCTATTCCTCCTATCACGCCAGCGAAATTTACGAAACCCAGCCGGCCATTCGCAAGGTGATGGAGCAGCTCATCGACGGCACCCTGTGCCCCGAAAGCCCCCGTATCTTCTCCGAACTTTACCACGCGCTGCTCTTCGGCGACGGCGGCGGCATGGCCGACCCCTATTTCGTTCTGAAGGATCTGAACGAATATGTGGGCGTGCATCGCCGCATGGTGCAGGATTACACCGACCGGGATAAGTGGCTGAAAATGGCCATTATCAATACCGCCAAGTCCGGCGTATTCTCCACCGACCGCACCATCGCCGAATACAACCGCTTCGTGTGGCATCTGGATAAGGTGATTCTGTAAAGCGGCGTCTCCCCTTTTCTGCAAAAGCCGCAGCCTCGCATGTGCGGAGCTGCGGCATAGCTTGTGTTATTGGCATATTTTTCGATAAAGGCTGTGCGTTTATGAACCTTTACCACGATTCCCGGGATGAAACCTATCGCTGCCCCGCCGGAGCCCAGCCCTGCGGCGCGTCCGTGCGGCTGTTTTTGCAAACCGACGCGCCGGACGCCATTGTGCGCTTCTGGGTGGACGATCACGCCTATCTCTACCCCATGCATGCGGTCTCCGGCGGTTTTGAATACACCTTCTCCCTGCCGGAAAAGCCCTGCATTGTGTGGTATTATTTCATCTGCGGCGGCGCGTATTACGGCAACGCCCGGGATAATCTGGGCGGCCCCGGGGAGATTTACGCCCACGAGCCCCCCTCTTATCAGATCACCGTCTACGACCCCGCCTACGAAACCCCCGCCTGGATGGGCGACGGGGTGATGATGCAGATCATGCCCGACCGGTTCTTCCGGGGCGGAAAGCTCCCCTGCCGGGGAACGCTGCATGCGGACTGGTACGAACAGCCGGAGCTTTCCCTTTCCGCCAACGGCGACAACGCCGCCAACGACTTCTTTGGCGGCGATCTTTTGGGCATTCGGCAGAAGCTGCCCTACATCGCCTCCCTGGGGGTAACGGCGCTGTATCTGAACCCGGTGTTCCTCTCCCCCTCCAATCATAAATACGACACCTCGGATTATCTCCAGATCGACCCCGCCTTCGGCACGGAGGCCGACCTTTCCGCCCTGTGCGCGGAGGGCGAAAAATTCGGCATTCGGGTAATTTTGGATGGCGTATTCTCCCATACCGGCGCGGATAGCGTATATTTCAACCGGGAACATACCTTTCCCGGCCCCGGCGCCTGCGACAGCAAGGATTCCCCTTACTACAGCTGGTATACCTTTCTCCATTGGCCGGACAAATATCGCTGCTGGTGGGGCTTCGACACCCTGCCCAACGTGGACAAAACCTCCCGGGCCTTCCGGGAATTCATCATCCGGGGGGAAGATTCCGTGTGCGCCCACTGGCTCCGGGCGGGAACCTCCGGCTGGCGGCTGGATGTGGCGGACGAACTGCCCATGGATTTCATCGCAGAATTCCGCGCCCGCCTGAAAAAGGAGAATCCTCAGGCGGCGCTTATCGGCGAGGTCTGGGACGATCCCAGCCGCAAGGTGGCCTACGGTGCGCTGCGCTCCTATTGCCTGGGTGATACCCTGGACGGTGTGATGAATTATCCTCTTCGGGCGGCGATTCTGGGCTATTTGCTGGGTCAGATTTCCCCCGCCGACTGCGCCCGGCAGATACTCAGCCTGTACGAAAACGTGCCCCCGGCCTTCGCCCGGGCCAACATGAACCTGCTGGGCAGTCACGACAAGCCCCGGGCCCTTTCCGTGCTGGCGGACGCAGGCAACATGGAGCCGGATCGGAAATATCGCCACCCGGTGCAGCTGACCCCGGAACAGTACGCCCTGGGCCGAAAGCGGCTGATCGCCGCCTGGAACCTGGTGTGTGCGCTGCCGGGCATGCCCACCATTTATTATGGGGACGAGGCCGGGCTCACCGGCATGGCGGACCCCTACTGCCGGGGAACCTATCCCTGGGGCCGGGAGGACGAGACCCTCATCGCCGCCTACCGCGCCGCCGCCCTGCGCCGGAAAAACAGGGTGCTCACTCGGGGCGATGTGCGCATCGAACCCGGCGAGGAATCTATCAAAATCATCCGGACACTGGCCGGTGAAAAAATCTCCTTTACCGTAGATACCCATGGGAATTTTATCTGGGAGGACGCATAAATCCATGAGCAATTATCTTCTGTATTCTACCGGCACCAATCCCCATCGGAACCTGGCCCTGGAAAGCGCACTGATGGAAAAAATCCAGCCCGGCGATTTCTGCATGTACCTTTGGCAGAACAAGCACACGGTGGTCATCGGCCGCAACCAGAACGCCTGGAAGGAATGCCGCTGCGAACTGCTGAAGGAAGAGGGCGGCACCCTGGCCCGGCGCAGCACCGGCGGCGGCGCGGTGTATCACGACCTGGGCAACCTGAACTTCACCTTCGCCGCCTCGCCGGAGCGGTACGATCTGAACATGCAGCTGGAGCTGATTCTGGACGCGCTGAACTCCGCGGGCCTGCGGGCGGAATTTACCGGCCGCAACGACATCACCCTGGATGGCCGCAAATTTTCCGGCAACGCCTTCAAGCACACCAAAACCTGCTCCATTCAGCACGGCACTCTGATGGTCAGCGTGAATATGGAGACCCTGTCCCGTTATCTGCGGCCTTCCGAGAGCAAGCTCAAGGCCAAGGGCGTGGACAGCGTGCGCTCCCGGGTGTGCAATCTCTCCGAATACGCCCCCGATCTTACCATTGACAAGCTCAAGGAACTGCTGGAGACGGTCTACCGGGCGAAAATGGGCGAAGTCACCCTGATGCGGGAGGACGATCTGGACATTTCCCAGCTCTATCCCCTGTATTCCTCCTGGGAATGGAACTACGGCGAGACCCCGGCCTTCGACGTGAGCCTGGAAAAGCGCTTCCCCTGGGGCGGCGTGGAGCTGATGCTGGCGCTGGACAAGGGCGCGGTCAAGACCGCCACCGCCTACACCGACGCCATGGACGCGGACCTGGGCCAGAAGATCAAGTCTGCCCTGGAAGGCGCTCCCTACGGGAAGGAACTTCCCCAGCGGCTGGCCTTCCTGCCGGAAATGCAGGCCTGGCTGGAAGAGGAACTGCCCCTGTAAACGAATACAAAACATGCGCTGAACCCAGCAGGCAAGCCCGGTTCAGCGCATTTTCTATGGAAATCCGGCCATTATCGCCCCTTCCTGTCCTCCTTCAGCAGCGCATATACGCACAAATCGCAGATTCCCTGATTGTTGCGTCCGGCGCTACGCAGGGTTCCCTCGTAGCGCAGGCCGCATTTGCGCATCACGCCCCCGGAATGGGGGTTATTTGCGTCATGGACGGCCTCGATGCGATGAAAGCCCACTTCGTCGAACAGAAAATCCAGCACCCCGGCCAGGGCTTCCGAGGTAATCCCCCGCCGCCACCAGGGCCGACCGATGCAATAGCCGATCTGCGCCAGATCCAGCTCCGGCTTCTGTTCCACCACGGCGATGCTGCCGATGGGCGCGTCGGCGCCGTCGTCCGGCACGATAGCCCACTGATAGTACGCCGGATCGGCGTATTTCTCGACCCAATCCTTCAGAACGCCGCGGCTGACCTCCACATTCGCATGGGTGGGCCAGGTGAGGAATTTTGTCACCTGAGGATCCGAGGCCCAATTGCGGAACATGGCCTCCGCGTCCTCCTCCCGGAAGGGCCGCAGGATCAGCCGGGGCGTATGCAATACCCGAGCGCCCAAATGCCGCATGGAAACATTCCTCCTTTTTCTTATACTGAAAAGCGGCGCCCCGTGTTTACAGGACGCCGCGGAAAGGCCTATCCCTTATTTGAAGGGATTCTCGCCGGGATAGTAATTGCCCTTGGGACGGTTGAAGGTGATTTCCTCCACGCCCAGCAGCTTCATGACGTCGAACACCGCCTTGGCCACGTGACCGAAGGCCACCGCGCCATGATGGGGATATCCGTTGGCGATGAGGCCGTAGCGATAGAACCGGCCCATTTCCGGAATGGCAAACACGCCGATGCCGCCGAAGGATTCGGTGGCCACGGGCAGCACTTCGCCCTCCGCCACGTAGGCCTGCAGCTTGCAATCGCCGGTGGAATGCAGGCGATAGAAGGTAATATTGCCAGGGGCGATGTCGCCTTCCAGGGTGCCGCGGGTGATGTCGGGCTCGCCGCCGCCTTCCAGGCCGCGGTTCATGATCAGCTGATACTTCATTTCGCCCTTGGTCAGCCGGCACAGGGGGGTGTTGCCGCAATGGAAGCCCATGAACAGATCCGTCAGCTCATAGCCGAACTTGCCCTGGATGGAGGCCTTGAACATATCGGCAGGCACGGAATTGTTGATGTCCAGCAGGGTGACGCATTCGCCGGTGATGCAGGTGCCGATAAATTCGGAAACCGCGCCCCAGATGTCCACTTCGCAGGCAATCGGGATGCCCCGGGCGGTAAAGCGGGAATTCACATAGCAGGGCACAAAGCCGAACTGGGTCTGGAAGGCGGGCCAGCACTTATTGGCCATAACCACGTAATCGCAGGCGCCCTTGTTTTCCTCGATCCAGTCCAGAAGGGTCACTTCGTACTGGGCCAGCCGGGGCAGAATGCCGGGCATCTTGTTGCCCTCGCCCAGCTCTTTGGCCATGTCTTCCATGACGGCGGGAATGCGGGGGTCGTCCTTATGGGCGTTATACGCCGCCAGAAGATCCAGTTCGGAATTTTCCTGGATATTCACGCCCAGCTTGAACAGAGGCGCGATGGGGGCGTTACAGGCGAAGAAGTCGAAGGGACGGGGCCCGAAGGTGATGACCTTCAAATGCTTCAGGCCGATAAGCGCCCGGGCCACGGGCACGAAGTCCATGAGCATTTTGGCGCATTCCTGGGCGGTGCCCACGGGATATTCGGGAATATAGGGCTTCAGGCCGCGCAGCTTCATGTTGACGCTCATGGACAGCATGCCGCAATAAGCGTCGCCCCGGCGGGAGGAGAGCACGCCGATGTTCTCCTCGGCGGCGGCAAAGAACATGCAGGGGCCGTCGAAGCGCTCCGCCAGCATGGTTTCCGGGCCCTCGGGGCCGAAATTGCCCAGGAACACGGCCAGGGCGTTACAGCCGGCGTTTTTCAGTTCTTCCAGCGCGGCGGGCACTTCCTGCTCATACTGGATGGTGGTCTGGGCCTCGAAGATGGAGCCGCCCATGGCCTGGAATTCCTTCACCACGGCACATCGACGGGATTGGGACAGATCAATGGGGAAGCAGTCCCGGCTGACGGCCACGATGCCCAGCCGAACCTCGGGGATGTTTTTGAACATGAAGGGTACCTCCTGTCATTTATTTCGTTACTTTTATTTTAACAGAGAATCGAGAATTGTCAATTCCCCTTTTGCCAGATTTCTGCGCCGTCCGTGGGATCCATGCGGCCCGTGGGCGTATAGCCCGCCTTTTTCCAGAAGCCCGCCGCGGCTTTTTCCGGGGTCAGCAAAACCGCCCGGGCTCCGGCGGTCCAGAGCCAAGCTTCCCCATGAGCGGCCAGGCTGCGGCCCAGACCCCGGCGGCGGAAGGCGGGAGCCACGTAAAAGCTGTAGATCCAGCCCGCCTGGGCTTCCGGGTGGGCGTGCACAAAGCCTGCGGGGGTCTCCTCCGCCAGAAGCAGCGCGTGCAGATCCTGCGCGCCTTCCCGGTCCACCCGGCGCAGCAGCTTTTCCCGGCTGCCGGCGGGATTCAGGCCGATTTCCTCCTCATAGGCGGTGAAAAGCGCAAGATACGCAGGAAAATCCGCGTCCATGGAAGAGCGGATGCGCACAAGTCGGGTTTGCATGGGCAAAAAAGCTCCTTTTGAAAATAGGTAAAGCGCGGCGCGGCAGAAGCGTTCCTGCCGCGCCGAAGGGAAATTTACTTCACCATGAAGGAAAGGATTTCGTAGGGCTTGATGTCAAATTCCACGGTATTGCCGTTGACAGGCAGCTGGCCCTGGTCGTCTTCCATCATGGAGATGGCATGCACGGAATCCGGCTTGCCGCCCAGGGTCAGGGTCACATGGGCGCGTTCGCCGTAGCATTCGTACAGGCGGATCACCGTAGCGTCCTGATTTAGCGCGCGCTTCACGGATTCGATCATCACATTCTCGCAATCCACCTGGGCGAAGGCGGGCAGGGTAGCCTTGCCGCCCTGACCGGGCACGGCGGTGACGGGGATATTGAGCATGTAGGCCATTTCGGGAGAGGCGGCCACGCGCCAATCGCCGGAATGGGGCAGAATGGAATAAGTGAACCGATGCTCTTCCTGGTCGGCAGCTTCGTTGGGCTCGGTGGAGCTCTTCAGAAGGGTCAGGGCGATGCTGTTCTCGTCGGCGCTGTGACCGTACTTGCAATCATTCATCAGCGTGAAGCCGTAATTGCCCTCGGAAACATCCATCCACTTATGGGCGCACACTTCGAACCGGGCCACGTCCCAGGAGGTATTCTTGTGGGTGGCGCGGCGCACGTTGCCGTACTGGATGTCGTAGGTGGCGTCGTTATAGAAGATGTCCACGGGGAAATGGGCCTTCAGCATATAATGCTGTTCCTTCCAATCCACGTAGGTTTCGAAATCCACCCGATCCATGGCGGCGTAGAACACCACGTCCTGCACGATGCGGGACTTATTGAACCGGTATTCGTTGCGAATCTTGGTGAGCACCGGGCCTTCCGCCACGATTTCGGAGGAAACCAGGTCGTCCACTTCCCAGGAATGCTCGTCGTAATAGATATTGATATCCCAGGCATCGTAATTGTGGGGCCGGTTCTCATAGCAGACGATGCGGTTCAGGGCCTGGCCCTCCTTGGCCAGTTCCCGGCCGCAGCGGGTATCCACCAGAGAGGTGATGCGCATGGCCCGATCAAAGGCGCCCCGGAAGAAGGGGGTTTCGAAGCCCTCGCGGGTGATATGCATCTTTTCCCGATCCGGCGCGCCCTTCACAAACCACATGGGGGTGGCGGTCATGGGCGCGAGGTTTTCCACAAAGGCGCAGGCCTTGCCTTCCACGTGCTGCACGGGATAGGTATTGCCGGAAGCGTCCTTCAGGGCGGTGACGGAATCGTCCGCGTCAAACCACACCACGTCGTCCCGGAAGGAGGACAGGGAGTTGAACAGCAACACGTCGCCGGCCAGCTTCTGGGACAGGGCGGCAAAGGCCTCGTCCTTGAGCACCTTCAATTCCGCGAAGAGCTTTTCGTAGATCTCCTTGGAATCGTCATAGACCTTCTTAATGGAAGAGCCGGGCAGGATGTCGTGGAACTGCAAAGTCAGCATCTGCCGCCAGATTTCCCGCAGCTGATCGTTGGGATAGGCAAGGCCGCAGGCGGTGCGGGCGTATTCCCGCCACAGCTCCACTTCCCGCAGCTCGATTTCGATCTTGCGGTTGGACTTCTTGTTCCGGGCCATGGCGGTATAGGTGCCGCGATGGTACTCCAGATACAACTCGCCGCTCCACTTGGGCAGGCGCTTGTTGCCCTCCATGCGCTTTTCCAGCTTCTCGAAGAAATCCCGGGCGAATTCCTGACGCACCGCAGGCACGCCGGCCACCGGGTGCTTCATGCGCCGGGCGTTTTCGATCATCCAGTCGGTAGATCCGCCGCCGCCGTCGCCAAAGCCGTAGCTCACCAGGAAGTGATTGTCCACGCCCTTCTGCTGGAAGCGCTGCCAGGCGCCCTTCATCTGGGTGGGGGTAATCATGGCGTTGTAGGTGGTGAAATACGCCAGATCTTCGTGCTTTTCGTAATTATTGCTGCCGGAGAAATCCCGGGTGGGGGTAAAGTGGGTCAGCACCTCGCTGCCGTCGATGCCCTTCCACTGGAAGGTATCATAGGGAGAGAGGTTGAATTCGGACCAGGAGAGCTTGCTGGTGAAAAAATAATCGATGCCGCTCTTTTTCAGAATCTGAGGCAGGGCCGCGGAATAACCGAACACGTCCGGCAGCCACAGAATCCTGGAACGACGGCCGAATTCCTTTTCAAAGAACTCGTTGCCATACAGGAACTGGCGCACCAGCGCCTCGCCGCCGGAGAGGTTGCAGTCCGCTTCCACCCACATGCCGCCTTCAGGCTCCCAGCGGCCTTCGGCCACGGCCTGACGGATGCGCTCGAACAATTCGGGCTGGTCTTCCTTCACAAACTCATACAGCTGCGCCTGGGAGGACATGAACTTGAACTCCGGATACTGCTCCATGAGCTTGAGCATGGTGGCGAAGGTACGCACGGCCTTATGGCGGGTCTGATACAGATCCCACAGCCAGGCCACGTCGATATGGGTATGCCCGATGACGTCGGCATAGGCCTCTGGCTCGATGTCCGCCAGAGGGGCATAATAATGCAGATTCAGATAATCCCGGCAGGCGGCCACGGAGGCGTGGAATTCCGGGCTGTAGGGATTGCGCAGATCCAGCAGATTCAGCGCGTCGGAAATGGTATACAGGCCGGTTTCCCGATCCCGGCAGCCTTCCGGCTCCAGCAGCAGCGCCTGATAGGGCACGTCCAGATCATAGCACAGCTGCACCACGTCTTCGCATACGTCATTGACGTACACGCCCAACCGGGGAGGCAGATCCGAATGGCTGCCGTGATTCGGGGGCACGACGTTGGCATAGCCCTGCAGGAAGATTTCGTACTTTTTGCCGGGCACGGCTTCGTTTTCCAGGGTAAGGGAGGTATGCCGGGTGTCAAAGGACTGCTCGATGCGGCCGTTGACCCACACCACGAACTGGGGGTTGGTGGCTTCCCACATGCCCTCGCGGCCCGTAACGATGGAAACCGTCACCTTACCGCGATAATCCTCGGGGGTAACGACGGTGAATTTGAAATCCATCCAGTCATGATCCCGATCGGTGCCCCATTCGCTGCCGTTGACAAAAGGCACGAAGTCCTGGCTGTCCCGGTGGGCAATGGTGATGTTCTCCACAGGCCTTGCCACCCGCACCCGCAGGCCCTGCAGGGTCTGGAGCATGCGGCGCAGGCGCGCGTCCAATTGATGCATCTGCATATTGCTTCATCCTTTCAAAAATGAAAGTTTTTCTATATATAATGGTATCACAAATCGTTTGAAAAAGATAGCGGTTATTTGCACTTTTACGACCAACAACAGGAAAGATGTATTTCGCAGATTTTTGCGTCAATTTTCTGGCAAAGCAGGCTTTTGCTGGGATTATGATAGCAAATTTGGTATGTTCATTATGCAAATGATATATAAAAAATTATGTTCCACGGAGGCTATTTGTCAATTTCCGACTTTCGTTTCCTCCGAAGGCCCCCAAAGACTTGATGTTAACGGAGGCGAATGGTATCATGTCGTCAACGGTATAAAACAAGTGGAGGGAACCTACCAATGAAGAAATTCACGGCTCTGGTGATCGCGCTGGCCATGCTGGCGACGATGACTGCTTTCGGCGCTTCCGCCGAAGGAACCTACGCCCAGGCGCCCATGTTCGACGCGCTGGTGGAATCCGGCGAGCTGGCTCCCGTAGAGGAGCGTCTGCCCGAGAACCCCAAGGTGGCCGACGGCCGCAGCGCCGAGTACCTGGAGGGCGGCGAATTCGAAATCGGCACCTACGGCGGCACCATCCGCTCCGGTTCCGTGACCCCCAACTACAACGGTGACGTGTTCTGCATGCTCACCCAGAACCTGCTGACCATGGTGGACACCTACTCCGGCGTGGTGACCCCCAACATCGTGGAAGACTACGAAGTCAACGACGACTACACCGAGTTCACCTTCACCCTGCGCAAGGGCCTGAAGTGGTCCGACGGCGTGGAAGTGACCATGGAAGACTACCGCTTCGCCTTTGAAGATTACATCTTCAACGAGGAGCTGACCCCCGTCATCGACGGTTATCTGCGCGCGGGCGGCAAGACCACCGGCGAGCCGCTGACCTTCGAAGTGCTGGACGACACCCACTTCAAAATTTCCTTTGCCGAATCCTTCGGCGGCTTCCTGGTGCACCTTTCCGTAGCCGGCTGGAAGGGCTACGGCAGCTTCCTGAAGCCCGCTCATTATATGAAGCAGTTCCACAAGGGCTACGCCGAGGAAATCCACGGCTCCCTGGACGCTTATTATGAGTTCCTGCAGCCCTACGGCGACTGCCTGGGCTATTACGACGTCACCGAGGACGGCGTGTGGGTCAACATCATGAACCAGATCGACGCGCAGAACTCCGGCGAACTCACCGATCCTTCCGTGATGATGACCTCCGTCACCTTCGCGGGCGCCGGCCTGACCGAGAACCTGCCCGTGCTGCATCCGTGGATCATGGTTTCCAACGACAACAACGTCATCACCTGGGAACGCAATCCCTACTACTTCAAGGTGGACGCGGAAGGCAATCAGCTGCCCTATTGCGACTACATCACCAACGTGCTGGTGGAAAACCAGGAAATGCTGCAGATGAAGGTCATCACCGGCGAAATCGACTATCTGCGCGAATCCGCCACCATCGACAACCTGACCCTCTACCGTGAAAACGAAGAAGCCGCCGGCATCAAGGTGCACTTCTATTCCCTGAACAACACCCCCACCGATATCATGGTGAACTTCAACTACGGTCTGGACACCGACGGCACCGTGAAGAACGACGAAGCCAGCCAGGCCTGGCAGGAAGTCGTCAACGACCATCGGTTCCTGGAAGCCCTGGCCTGCGCCGTCGACATTGAAGAAATCATCGACGCGGTGTATTCCGGCTTCGCCGAGCCCGACCAGTACTTCACCGCCCTGTACACCTACGATCCCGAATACGCCAACTCTCTGCTGGACGAAATGGGCATGGCGGACGTGGACGGCGATGGCTATCGCGAGACGCCCAGCGGCAAGAAGCTGCAGTGGATGATCACCAACAACGGCGGCAACTCCGACTTCCTGCCCGTTTCCGAACTGATGGTGGAATTCTGGCAGACCGGCCTGGGCCTGTCCGTCACCGCCAACACCATTGAAAGCTCCCTGATGGCCACCTCCCAGTCCGCCAACGAACTGCCCATGACCATCAACATCGCCCCCATCGACATCACCTGGTTCAACAACAACTGGGGCCAGAGCGCCTTCGGTCCCCTGTGGAACACCTGGTATTCCAAGGGCGGCATGAACGCCGCGGAAGGCGATGAGGTGCCCGGCCTGCCCGCCACCGGCGACGCGCTGGAATTCTACACCCTGATGGATTCCGTCATGACCAACAGCCCCGCGGAAACCGTGGCCACCGTGCTGCCCGCCATGCATGAGCTCATCGCCAAGAACCTGTGGACCATCATCCCCCTGCAGAAGGTGCAGCAGTCCGTTATCGCCAACGCCAACTTCCACAACATCCCCGTGGGCGGCGTGGGCATCGCCGGCAACTTCGTGGCCGAGATGTTCTTCTACGGCGAATAAAAAAACAAACAAAACCGGGGTCTCCCGCAGCGATGCGAGAGACCCCAATTTTTTATCTTTTTTCGGGCGACGGCTTACAGCCGCAGGCCCTTCACGTCCTTCACCCGGGAGAGAATCACGCTGGTGCGGATGGATACCAGCCCCGGCAGACCGTCCAGCACCGATTGCATCAGCCGCTCCAGCTCTTCCCCATCGGCGGCCACCGCGTGCACATGCAGCCGGCAGGGGCCGGTGACCCGATAAATCTGCGTCACCGCCGGACAGGCCGACAATTGGGCGATGACATCGTTCAGGGTTTCCGGCCGGGTTTCGATTTCGTAATAACAAGACACCGCGCCGCCCAGGCTCTGAGGATTCACGATCACCGTATAGCCCTCGATAACCCCACGCTGCTCCAGCGCGTCCATGCGGTTTTTCACCGCTACCCGGGAAATGCCCAGCTTCTGGCCCAATTCCGAATAGGTATACCGGGCGTTTTCCGTCAGAAGATCCAATATTTTTCGATCCGT
>CACXHB010000125.1 GCA_902767315.1 uncultured Eubacteriales bacterium | reverse complement strand
TCAGCAAAAACTGGTAGGGGTGGCAGTGGCGGGGGAGCTTGCTCCCCCGTCCACCAGCTTGTCAAAATCTTTTTTGACAAGCTGAGGCCAGCGCCCTGCGACGCTGGCCGGTATTCGTTTTGGTGGATTGTCATTTGGTAATGCGGCGGCCCCAGGAGAAGACGCGGTTGTAATAACCGCTGGTCAGGGAACTGACGATGACCTTGCCCGCCCCCGAGGAGGAGTGCACGAACAGGCCGCCTCCCAAATAGATGCCCACGTGGTCGCTGAGATCGTCGCCGTCGTTGACGGTATCGAAGAAGACCAGATCGCCCCGCTTTAAATCGGAAATGGATTCGATCTTGGGATACGTGTCGTCATATCCCTGGGCATAAGCGGAACGCTTCAGGGTAATGCCGGCCTTTTTCTTGAAGGCGTAGCAGGTCAGGCCCGTGCAGTCGTAACTGTCCGGCCCCGCCGCCGCATAGACGTAAGGCTTGCCGTATTGGGCGATGGCCAGGGCAATGACCGCCTCCAGCGTCTCGCTGGCGGTGCCCTTGTAGGGGTCGACGTAAATGGGATAGTCCGGCGGCGGGGTAGTGGTCAGGGCGGATTTCTGCATAAAGGCGCTCTGGCCGTCCAGCAAAACCCGTACCCAGCCCCCGGAAGGCGTTTCCGCCACGGCGGTGACCGCTTCGTTTTTGTCCAGGGTTTCCACCTTCCCGGAGGAGGTGGAGGGCTTTTTGTAAGCAGCGGCGGAATTGGATTTCACATAACACACCGTGGCCAGGCCGCAGGGATTTTGCGGGGTGAGATATTGGGTTTTCACCCAACCGCTGCCGGCGGCGTTGGAAATCAGCGACCAGGTGTTGCTCTTCTGAATCAGCGTCAATTCGTCTCCGTAGCACACTTCGCCCACCTTTTTGGAAGAACTGCTGGCGGATTTGTAGGCGGCCACGATGTTCTGATTGATGTAGACCTTCTCTTCCGCGGGCATTTCCAGGGCCAGCTCGTTGGCGCGCATGTATCCGTAGCTCTCGCCCCAGATCACACGAAGCCAGTTCCTGTCCGGCGTGATGGCCACCGCCTGAATGGTTTCCCCACGTTTCAAGGTGCCCAGGGTTTTGGCGGAAGTGGAGAGAGAGACGCGAATTTTTCCGGAAGCGGCGGTGCAGTAATAAGAAACCGGGTCGAAATTGGGATTTTCCAGGGAAAGAGCGCTCTTTTTCACCCAGCCGCTGCCCACGGAATTGGAAATGCGGGCCCAACTGCCGCTGATTTTCGTCAGTGTCAGGGTTTCGCCGTAGTAAACCGTGCCCACTTTTCGGGAAGCGGAGGCGCTTTTATAGGCGGGCGCAGACGCGGCCTTGACGTATACGGTCACAGGCTCCTGGGGCGGGGTGGTGGTGAGAGAGGCGACCTGCACAAAGGCGAAGCCTTCGCTCCACTGAATCCGCGCCCATTTTTTGTCCGGCGTAACGGCCACCACCAGCACCGGGTCGCTTTCCTTTAATTTGCCCAAAACGCTGGAGCTGGTATAAGCCCGCTTGTAGACCTTAACGCCCTCGGATTTGGCATATCGGGTTTCCGGTTCCGCCGAGGCGGGATTCTGATAAGAAAGCAGTCCGGTTTTGCAATAGCCCACCGCATCCGTGCCGTCGGTCAGCTCCGCCCAGGAGGAATTGTAGTTTTTCAGATACAGACTGTCGCCGTAGCTGAGGCGCACGTATTTTTTGGCCCGGGTGGAGGGCTTGTGATAAATCTGTGCGTTGGTGACGTTGATATAGACGGTATCCAGGGTGGGCGCGGACTCCTCCGGTTCCGCCGCGGCCCAGCAGGGGAGAGCGCAGCAAACCAGCGCGAGTATCAGCGCCCAGGCAATCCGGCGGCAAAGCGGCACAGACAGGCCCCCCTTTCCCCTGAAAATACAGATAACCAAAAATAGTATATCACAATTCTGTCATTTTGTATAGCGTTTTTCGTCATAAAGAAGCGCCCCGCAGCGTGCGGAGCGCGATTTTGTCTATCAGTTGTCCTCTTCGTCCAGATCCCCTTCGGCCATGCGATAGCCCACGCCCACCTCGGTAAAGATGTACCGGGGCGCGGCGGTGTTTTTTTCGATCTTCCGGCGAATGTTGGCCATGTTCACCCGCAGGATCTTATTGTCGCCGCCGGAGGCCGGGCCCCACAGCTCCTTCATAATAAAATCATAGGTGAGCACTCTTCCGGCATAGCGGCCTAGCAGCGCCACGATGCGATATTCCCCCTGGGTCAGGTGCGCGTCCACGCCGTCCACATAGACGCGATATTTGTTGTAATCGATGGTGAGCCCGCCGGACTGGAAGGTGCCGGTGCGGGCGATGTGGTCGTTGTGGCGCATGGCCCGGCTGTGGCGAATGGCCATGCGGATGCGGGCCAGCAATTCGGAGGTGCCGAAGGGCTTGGTAATGTAATCGTCCGCCCCCAGGTCGATGGCGGCCACCTTGTCCATCTCCTGCGTCCGGGCGGAAACCACAATCACCGGCGTGGCCGTCCATTCCCGCAGGGATTTCAACAGATCGTTGCCGTCCATATCCGGCAGCCCCAGATCCAGCAAAATCACGTCCGGGCAATGAGAGGTCACCATGGAAAGCGCCTCTGCACCGGTGAGGGCCTCGATGACCTCATATCCGTTGGCGCTTAGCACCGTGCGCAGCATTTTCTGGATGCTGGCTTCGTCTTCAACGATCAGAATCCGTTCCCGAAGAGCCATATATATTCTCCTTTTCCGGCAGGGAGAACCCGAAGGTCGCGCCGCCGCCGGGATTGTTTTTGGCAAACATGGTGCCGCCGTGGGCCTTGACGATGCTCATGCAGACGCTCAGCCCTATGCCCATGCCCCGCCGGGCGTCAGCCCCCCGGCGATGGGCGGAAACGGCGTTTTCGCTGAAAATCCGGGGCAGAAGCTCCGGGGGAACGCCTACGCCGTCGTCGGTGACCTCCACCTGCACAAAGCCGTTCTCCCGGCGCAGCGTCAGCTGGATGCGGGAGGCGTGCTCCCCGTGATAGGCGGCGTTTTCCAGCAGGTTGGTGACCACCTGGCCAATGAGCATGGGCTCCATGTCCGCCAGCAGAATTTCGTCCGGCATGGACATTTCCACCGGCAGCTGGGGAAAATGCTTTCCGAATTTGATGACCGCGTCCGCCAATACTTCTTCCACCACCTCCGTCTCCATGCGCAAAGGCTGGGTGTCGGTGGAAACCCGGGTGATGGCCAGCAGATTTTCGATCATCCGCAAAAGCCACTGGGCGTCGGCGTGGGTGTCCGCAATCAGCTCCCGCTGCTTTTCCGGGGGCAGCTCGTTTTCCAGAATCGCGCCGGTGGAGCCCACAATGGAGGTCAGCGGCGTGCGCAGATCGTGAGACACCGCCCGGAGCAGATCCGTGCGCAGGCGTTCCCGCTCCGCCTCAATGCGCAGATGCTCCTGGCGCTTGATGCGGCTGGTGAGCACGCTGACAATCAGAGACACGGCCAGCATGGTAATAAAGGTAATCAGATACCCGGAAATGGACAGATTGAAGCGAAAATAGGGATAGGTGAAGGCGTAGTTCACGGCGATCACTGACAGAATCGAGGCCAGCACCCCCCAGACGTATCCGTCCGTAAAGCGGGAAATCAGAAGAATCGCCAGCACGAACACCAGCTGTGCGCCGGAGGTATCGTTGTCGATTTGCCGCAGGGCCAGGCATAGCGCGCAGGCCGCAATCAGAAACCCCAGAGAAATCAGCAGATTTTTCAGATTTTTTCGCATATCAATCACCTGATGGATGAACAAATATACAAATACACAAAAATAAGTATAGCAGAAACGCCGCCGGGGCTCAAGAGCAGGCAGGGAATTAGCGGAAGGTTAGCAAAAAGAAGATTCTGTAGACTCGGAGGGATTGCAATTGCCGGAGAGATACGGTATAATTTTTGTTAAATAATAAGGCGAAAAAGGGGGAGAATCATGACACAGATGGTGTGGCTCAACGGCGCATGGAAGATGCGGGCGGCGGACGCGGAAAAATGGCTGGACGCACAGGTGCCCGGATCGGTCTATGGAGATTTGCTGGCGGCGGGGGAGATGGAAGATCCCTTCTGGCGCGCCAACGAACAGGCGGCCTTTGACCTGATGGAGAAGGACTATCTCTATTGCCGGGAATTCGAGGTTCCGTCTCAGCTGCTTTCCGCGGACGCGCTGCTGCTGGTCTGTCAGGGTCTGGACACCCTGGCCACGGTTTCCATCAACGGCCGGGAGGCCCTGCGGGCGAATAATATGCACCGTACCTGGGTGCAGGACGTAAAGCCCCTGCTTCATGGGGGCGTAAATCAGATTCAGGTGCGCTTTGATTCTCCCAATCGCTTTGTTCGGGAGGGCTATCAGGCCTGCAGGGTGTTGGGCTCTTCCGACGCCACCGAGGGATTTCCTCTCCTGCGAAAGGCCCATTGCATGTTCGGCTGGGATTGGGGCCCCCGACTGCCCGACGCGGGAATCTGGCGGGATATTTATATTCAGGCGGTGGATCGGGCCCGGCTGCTGGGCGTGCGGATTCATCAGGCCCATGAGGACGGCCGGGTAACGCTCTCCTTCTTCCCGGAAATGGAGGTTTACGGCGGAGAATCCGCGGATTTCCGGGTGGAATATACGGTGACCGGCCCGGACGGTGAAATTTTTACCGTGGAAGACGGAGATATCTGCATTGACCAGCCCAAGCTCTGGTGGCCCAACGGCCTGGGCGAGCAGCCCCTGTACCGCGTAGAAGCCCGGCTGCTCTGCGACGGCCGGGAAGTGGACGTGTGGCAGGGCCGCATCGGCCTGCGCACCATGACCATGCGCCGGGTAAAGGACGAGGCGCGTAACGCCAGGCCGGGCGGCGTCATGGGCGCGTTGGAAGAAATTGCCGCCATGAGCAAGGGTGAGCCCGTGACCGGCGGCGAATCCTTTGAATTGACGGTCAATGGCGTGAGCGTGTTCGCCATGGGCGCGGATTACATTCCGGAAGATAACCTGCTGCCCCGGGTTACCCCGGAACGCACCCGGCGACTGCTGGAGGACGCGAAGGCGGCGCATCATAATTCCATTCGCGTCTGGGGCGGCGGCTATTATCCTTCGGATGCGTTCTATGATGCCTGCGACGAACTGGGGCTGGTGGTCTGGCAGGATTTTATGTTCGCCTGCGCCATGTACGAACTGACCGACGAATTCGAGGAAAATATCACTGCGGAATTTGAGGATAATATTCGCCGGCTGCGCCGCCACGCCTCTCTGGGCCTGTGGTGCGGCAATAACGAGATGGAAATGTTTGCCGATCAGGGCAATTGGGTGGCCACCCCCAAGCAGAAGGGGGATTACATTAAGATGTATGAATACATCATCCCCAAAACTCTGAAAAAGCTGGACCCGGATACCTTCTATTGGCCGGCGTCCCCTTCTTCCGGCGGAAGCTTCGACAACCCCAATGATCCCAACCGGGGCGACGTGCATTACTGGGACGTGTGGCACGGCAATAAGCCCTTTACCGAGTATCGGAAATTCTTCTTCCGTTACGTTTCGGAATTCGGCTTCCAGTCCTTCCCCAGTCTGAAGACGGTGGAATCCTTCACCCTGCCGGAGGATCGGAACATCTTCTCCTACGTCATGGAGAAGCATCAGCGTAACAACGCCGCCAATGGCAAGATCATGAACTATCTGGCCCAGACCTTCCTGTATCCGGGCGATTTTGAAACCATGCTGTACGCTTCCCAGCTTCTACAGGCGGAGGCCATCCGCTACGGCGTGGAGCACTGGCGGCGGAACCGGGGCTATTGCATGGGCGCCATCGTCTGGCAGCTGAACGATTGCTGGCCCGTAGCCAGCTGGGCGTCCATCGATTACTATGGACGCTGGAAGGCGCTGCATTACGCGGAAAAGCGGTTCTTTGCGCCGGTGCTGCTCTCCTGTCAGGAGGAAGGCACCCTGACCCAGCGCACCAATGTCAACGCCGAAATGCGGGAGGACGCGGTGGAAAAGTCCATCCGCCTGAACGTCTCCAACGAGACCCGCTCCTGCGTGGACGTTACGGTAAAGTGGGCCCTTCGTAACGCCAGGGCCCAGGTGCTGCGGCAGGGCGAGGAACGCCTGACGGTGGACGCGCTGTCCGCCCGGTGGCTTGAGAAAATCGAATTCCCGGAAGCGGAGCTATACGGAAATTACGTGTCCTACGAGCTTTGGCAGAATGGGGACCGGCAATCCGCCGGCAGCGTGCTGTTCTGCGCCCCCAAGCATTTCCATTTTGCAGACCCCGAACTTTCCCTGACCCGGGAAGGCGACCTTCTGACGGTATCTGCGAAGGCCTACGCCCGTTCGGTGGAAATCGTCTGCGACGACGGAGACGTCCTGTTCGACGATAATTATTTTGACCTGAACGCCGAAACCCGGAAAATCCGCATCCTCCGGGGCCAAGGCACGAAATTCCGCCTGCGTAGCGTATACGACATCCGCTGACAGCCCCAACAATCCAGGCAGCCGAACCTCCATCGGTTGCCTGGATTGTTAATCTTCCTGTTTTCGCGCCTTTTTCCTTGACATTGCGCCATATTCGGGATATAATATATCTTGTTGATTGGTTCTGCGCACCTTTAGCTCAGTTGGTAGAGCACCTGACTCTTAATCAGGGTGTCCAGGGTTCGAGCCCCTGAAGGT
>CACXHB010000124.1 GCA_902767315.1 uncultured Eubacteriales bacterium | reverse complement strand
TCAGCAAAAACTGGTAGGGGTGGCAGTGGCGGGGGAGCTTGCTCCCCCGTCCACCAGCTTGTCAAAATCTTTTTTGACAAGCTGAGGGAACGCTTTCTCGAAAGAGAGGGCGTTCCCTTTTGGATGCGTGGGAAAGATTTATTGCACCCGCAGCACCACTTTCCCTACGTTTTCGCCGCGGTAGAGGATTTCCTGGGCGGCTTCCGCCTGAGTTATGGGCAATATCCGGTGGATGGTGGGCCGTACCCGACCGGCTTCTACCAGAGGCCAGACCTCCTTCACCAGCTTTTTCAATAACTCCGCCTTGAAGGCCGGAGTTCGGGAGCGCAGGGTGCTGCCGATGATGCGGATATTTTTCACGTAAATGGTCTTCAGGTCGATTCCCGATCGTTGTCCGGCCAGGGCCGCAATCATGATCCAGCGAGCGCCATGGGCCAGAAAGGGCAGGCATCGCCCCATGGTTTCGCCGCCCAGGCAGTCGATGGCCACGTTTACCGGATGTCCGGCTTCTGCTTCCTGACGCAGGGCCTCTTCCAGGGATTCCAGGCTGGTGACGATCACCCGATGCGCCTGCAGGGGAGCGATGCGCGCCGCCTTCTCCGGGGTGCGCACGGTGGTGATGACCCGGGCCCCGAAGGCGCGGGCCAGGGGGATCATCACGCTGGCCAGACCGCTGTTGCCGCCGGTGATGAGCACCGTATCCCCCGCCTGCATGCCACCTTCCAGCAACAGGTTCAGATACGCTGTGGCAAAGGCCTCCGGTAAAGCGGCCGCTTCCTCCATGGAACAGCCCCTGGGCACGGGCATCAGCATGTCGTAACGGGCGCAGACATACTGTGCGTAACCGCCGCCGCCCAGCAGGGCGCAGACCCGGTCGCCTATTTGCCAGGAGGAAGCTTCCCGGGCGCCTTCGCCCATTTCCACAATGGTTCCCGCCACCTCAAGGCCCATCCAGGGCGGACAGCCCGGAGGCGGAGGATAATCACCTTCCCGCTGCATCAGGTCCGCCCGGTTCAGCGCCGCCGCCTGGATCTGGATTCGACAGTCCATTTGTCCCAATACAGGGTCGGGCACTTCCGCCCATTTTAAACTCCGGTCTTCATTTACCAGCACAGCCTTCATGACCTTTCGCCTCCCTGATTATAAAAGATTGCAGCATTGCAGCACAGTGTGATAAAGCGTTCGTTCATATTCGTAGGGCCATGGATTTTCCCGCTTTCCCTGAACCATTTCCCCAAAGGCCCGCATCATGGGCGCATAGCGGTTGTAAAGGGGCGTTTCCTCGGAAAACTGCCCCTGCTGGGTAAATTCGGTGCGCGTCGTGCGCTGATCCGCCCCCAGAATGACCTCAAAGGGCTTCAGTTCCACGGTTTTCAGGCTGCCGGCCACCACCAGCTGCCGCCGGGCAAAGCCGCCCACCTCCGTGGAATTCACCTTGGCGAAGGAAACGCCCTGGGGATATTCCAAAACGGCCATGCAGAAATCCTCCGCGATAACGCCGTCCAGTCCGGTGGATTTGTTCAGGGGCAAAATTCGTTCCGGCAGGCCCTGAATCTGCAAAATCAGATCGATCAGGTGACAGCCCAAAAAGAACATGGAGCCGCCGGGATACATTCCCAGCCAGCGGCGCAGCTCCGGCGGATGCAGGGTGTTCATTTGCGCCTCTACGCCGAGGATTTCGCCCAGTTCTCCCCGACGAATGCGGGCCATCAGATCCTGAACAAAGGGGTTGTATCGGTACATGTAGCCTGTGTGAAACACGGTTCTGTTGGCCTTCACCGTGTCGATCAGCGTGTCAAACGCCTCCACGTCGTCGCTGCCGGGCTTTTCCATGTGGATGTGTTTTCCCGCCCGCGCCGCCAACAGGGCGTATTTGGTCAGAAAGCATTCTTCCGTTTCGACGGCCACGGCCTGTATGCCCGGGTCTTTGCAGATTTCCTCCACCGTCAGCCGGGGAAAGCCCTGAAACGCGGCCATGTTTTCCGGAAATTTCGTCTCTTCGCCCTCCGGCATGGCGTATCCCGCAATTTCAAAAATATCCGGCGATTTTTTCAGCGCGTCGAAGATGAAGTTACCGTGGCTGTATCGGCTGGTGCCGATCTGCGCGATTCGGATTTTGCTCATTCGAAATTCCTCCAATCAAATTGCACCAGCGGGAACGCTTTTTCCACCGCCAGTCGGGCGTAAACGGCGGGCGCCTGGGCGGGGGAATAGACTTCGTCTACCAGGCTGGAAAGGCGGATGCGCCCTGCCTGGGTCAGGCGCAGCACGGTGAGAATATCGTCCCCCTGGGTCCACCAGCCGGGATGGGATTCCTGCCCGGGCCGGGCCATGGTGTGCGCCCCCACCAGGGTGATGCCCGGGGCGTGAACTTTTCTGTAATAGTCGATGGAAAATTCCTTGTTTCGGGTGCAGCCCAGCAGCGCCACCCGGCCGAAGCGCCCCATACAATCCAAAATGCCGTCCAACCCCGCGCCAAAGCCCGTGACCTCAATGCCCACCCGGGCGCCGCCGCCGGTGATTTCCCGGGCGGTATCCGCGAAATCCTCCGCGAAGGGATCAAGGGCCGCGTCCGCTCCGGCGGACAGCGCCTTGGCCCGCTTTTCGGCCACCGGGTCCACCGCAATGATCGGAATTGCCCCCGCGGCCCGCAGCAGCGGAAGCGCCAGCAGCCCCAGCACGCCTTGCCCCATGACGACGGCGGATTCACCGATTTCCAGCCGGCATTTCCGCAGCGCGGCCAGCGGGAAGGCGGCGATATGAAACAGCGCACCGTCGCTAAAGGAGACGGAATCCGGCAGGAGATACGCGCAGGCCTCCGGCACGTTTACCAGCTGGCTGTGCACGGTCCAGGCCATGGCGACCCGGTCGCCCACCTTCAGGGAGGAAACGCCTTCGCCCACCTGTTGCACGACGCCGGCGGAACTGTACCCCAGCATTCGGGGAAAGGGAACGGCGTTGCCCCCGGGACTGACGTTGGCGTCGCCGGTGAGATTGGCCCGCTCCGTGCCGCTGCTGATGGTGGAACACAGCAGACGCACCTGCACCTGCCCGGCCGCCGGCGGCTGAATGTCCTTTTCCAGAATTTCAGCCGTGTTGGGTCTGGTGAATACGATCTGTTTGGTCTTCATTGGATTTACCGCCTTCCTGATTTCTTTGAATTGACACTATTATATCGGGGCTTGACGGCGGAAAACAATTCCGTATAATAGGAGAAAAGGATACGATTCTATGATTGGAGGGCTTTCATGTCGCCGGCGGTGATGCCCAATCCCTTTGTCTTCGTGCGCATTCGATTTGTGCATTTCCATTATACGGACAACCGGGCGGGTTCGCCCATGTATTACGTGGCGCTGCTTCTGAAGGGAAACGCAAAGATCGTCTCTTCGAAGACCACCCTGGAAATTCACCCCGGAGACGTGTTCTTTATCCCGAAACAACTGCCGTATCAATCCTACTGGTCGGGACAGGAGGAAATCGAGTTTCTCTCATACGGCTTTTTGCAGACTCAGGCCCGGGAGTCTCTGCGGTTTGGATTGCAGGTGGTGGACTGCGGGGAGGCGTTGAAGCGGGAAATCGCGCAAATTCCCACCGAGGGCACTACGCCCGGGTGCGAGGCCCTGAGCCGGTTTTATGGGGTTCTGGCACGGATTCTGCCGGCGCTGCAGAAAAGCAGCCCTTTTTCTCGAAGGGATGAAATCGTGCAACAGGCACAAAACTATATTTCCGCCCATCCGGAATGCACCGTTTCGGAAATCGCCCGGGCCTGTTACATCAGCACGCCCTATCTGCATCAGCTTTTTCGGGAGAAAATCGGCTGCGGCCCCAACCAGTTTCGGCTGCAATTGAAATGTCAGCGGGGAATCGAATATCTGATGACCACGGACAAAACGGTGGAAGAAATCAGCGGCCTGGCGGGCTTCTGCTCCCCGGCGCATTTTCGCCGGCAACTGAAGCTTCAAACCGGCCTCACGCCCCGCCAGATACGCAAAAGCAACGGCTTCTGAGGGCTGGAACGCCTGAATCCACATAAAAAACGGAGCGCTCTCCACGCAGGAAAGCGCTCCGTAATGCTGTTTGGGAAAATTTACTGAATGCCCGCGGCGGCCTTCAGTTCGTCCACCTTGTCCAGCTTTTCCCAGGTCAGGTCCAAATCGTCCCGGCCGAAGTGGCCGTAGGAGGCGACCCTGGCGTAACCGGGCTTCTTCAGATCCAGGTCGCGCACGATGGCGGCGGGGCGCAGGTCGAAGACCTTGCCCACGATTTCGGAAAGCTGGTCGTCGGGGAGCACGCCGGTGCCGTAGGAATCCACAAAGATGCTCACGGGCTTGGCCACGCCGATGGCGTAGGCGATGCCCACTTCGCACTTCCGGGCCAGGCCCGCAGCCACCAGATTCTTGGCCACGTGGCGCATGGCGTAGGCGGCGGAACGGTCCACCTTGCTGGGATCCTTGCCGGAGAAGCAGCCGCCGCCGTGATGGGCGTAGCCGCCGTAGGTGTCCACGATAATCTTCCGGCCGGTGAGTCCGGAATCGCCCATGGGGCCGCCCACCACGAAGCGTCCGGTGGGGTTGATGAAATACTTGGTGTGCTCGTCCAGCAGATTTTCGGGGATTACGGCCTTGATGACCTTTTCGATCATGTCCCGCTCGATGACGTCATGGGCGGTTTCCGGGGCGTGCTGGGTGGAAAGCACCACGGTGTCCACCCGCAGGGGGATGTCGTCCTCGTATTCGATGGTCACCTGAGCCTTGCCGTCGGGGCGCAGATAGTCCACCAGCCCCTGCTTGCGCACGTCCGCCAGCCTGCGGCAGACCTTGTGGGCCAGGTGAATGGCCAGGGGCATGTATTCGGGGGTTTCGTCGCAGGCATAGCCGAACATCATGCCCTGATCGCCCGCGCCCTGATCCATGTCCACGGCGCGGTTTACGCCCATGGCGATGTCGGGGGACTGCTCGTCCACGGTCACCAGCACGGCGCAGGAATGGCCGTCGAAGCCGTACTTGGCCCGGTCGTAGCCGATTTCTACCACCTTCTGGCGCACGATGGATTCAATGGGCACATAGGCGGAGGTGGTGATCTCGCCCATCACCAGCACCATGCCGGTGGTGGCGCAGCATTCGCAGGCCACATGGGCGGAGGGGTCCTTTTCCAGAATGGCGTCCAGCACCGCGTCGGAAATCTGGTCGCACACCTTGTCGGGATGGCCCTCGGTTACGGATTCGGAAGTAAAGAAATGTCGCATGTTTCCAGGACTCCTTTTGAAATTTTCGGATAGAAAAAAGCCCGCCTGTCAGGCGAGCGGCGCAAACTTGTCCAACCCGCCTCATCTTCCGGCGTTTCCGCCGCGGGAATTGGCACCAAGCGCATTGCCGGTTGCCGGGTTTCATCGGGCCCGTCCCTCAACCACTCTCGATAAGGCAATTTTTCGAAATCCGCCTATCATTATAAAGCCCCGGGGCGAATGTGTCAATCGCCAGACAGGTAAAAACGCCGTTGCCCCCAGATTCCTAACATTTTAGACGGGGCAAACTGAAGGGTTCCCCGCAAAACCGGCGCAGAAAAATACTATGCAGGCTGAGAATTTCATGCTATAATAATGTTAAAAAGGAGGCGATGCAGATGCCCTTTGTGAAGATTACCACCTCTCAGGCGCTGGACGCGCATCAGCGGGAGGAACTGCGTCAGGCAGTGTGGGGAGCGATCATCCTCATTCCCCAGAAATTCCCGGAAACCACCATGATTCAGATCGAAGACAAGGCAGACATTACCAAAGGCCCCGGCGGCGAGCCCGCGCTCTTTTGCGAAACCCGGCTCTACACCCGGCCTGCCTTTGAACTGAAAAAGGCGTATATCGAAAAGATCAGCGCGGCCTTTGCCGAAATTACGGGGGTAAAGCCGGAAAAGATGTACACCACCATTCTGGAAATCGACGAATGGGGTTCCGGCGGCGGATACAAACACTTTTAATTCATTCTTATTTTGCCAGAACAGGCACATGGAAGGCGGGGAGAATCGATGGAAATCAAATATCGCAAAAATCCCGGCGGCCCGCTGCTGGGCTATACCCGGGTGAAGCTCATTGAAAAGGATGGGCTGTATTTTAAGGACATGGACGGCACGGGGGAATTGAAGCCCTATGAGGACTGGCGGCTGACCCCGGAGGAGCGGGCGGAGGACCTGGCTTCCCGGCTGTCCGTGGAAGAGATCGCTGGGCTGATGCTCTATTCCGCCCACCAGTCCATTCCGTCCCGGGGCAGCCGGCATTTCGGCGTGTCCACCTACGGCGGCAAGGAATTCGACGAATCCGGCGCGAAAAGCTGGGAATTGACGGATCAGCAGAAGAAATTTCTGAAGGAAGACAACGTGCGCCACGTGCTGGCCACCACCTTCGAAAGCCCGGAAGTGGCCGCCCGCTGGAACAACGAGATGCAGGCCTTCTGCGAGGGCGAGGGCTTTTCCATTCCGGTGAACACCTCCTCCGACCCGCGCCACGGCTCCGATTTTTCCGCGGAATATAACATGGGCGCAGGCGGGGACATCTCCCTCTGGCCGGAGCCCCTGGGCCTGGCCACTACCTTCGATCCGGAGGTCGCCCGGCGGTTCGGCCAGGTGGCTTCCCAGGAATACCGGGCCCTGGGCATTGCCACGGCTCTTTCGCCCCAGGTAGATCTGGCCACCGAGCCCCGCTGGAGCCGCTTTATGGGCACCTTCGGCGAGGGCGTGGAGCTGGATACCGACATGGCCCGGGCCTATTGCGACGGCTTCCAGACCAGCTATGGCGACCGGGAGATCCGCGATGGCTGGGGCTATGATTCCGTCAACGCCATGGTCAAGCACTGGCCCGGCGGCGCCTCCGGCGAAGGCGGCCGGGACGCTCACTATGCTTATGGCAAATACGCCGTGTATCCCGGAAAGAATCTGGAAACCCAGATGAAGCCCTTTACCGAAGGCGCGTTCCAATTGAAGGAAGGCACCCGGAAGGCCGCCGCGGTGATGCCCTATTACACCATCTCCACCGGTATCGATCCTTCGGGCAAAAACGTGGGCAATTCCTATTCCAAATACATCATCGGCGATCTGCTCCGGGGCCGGTTCGGCTACGACGGCGTGGTCTGCACGGACTGGGGCGTGTTGAAGGACATCTCCGGCCATGTGGACGATTTCGCCGGGAAATCCTGGGGCATGGAAACCGCCACCGAGGGCCAGCGCCATTACGCCGCCCTGGAAGCCGGGGTGGATCAGTTCGGCGGCAATAACGACAAGGGCCCGGTGCTGGAGGCCTACGAAATGGGCGTGAAGGAGCATGGCGAAGCGGCCATGACCGCCCGGTTCCGGCTTTCCGCCCGCAGGCTGCTGCTGGGCTTCTTCCGCACGGGACTTTTCGAAAATCCCTATCTCAGCGTGGAGCGCACCCGGGCCGTGGTGGCCTGCGAAGCCTTCAAAAAGGCGGGCTATGACGCGCAGCTCAGGAGCATCGTACTTTTGAAAAATCAGGAGAACAAGCTGCCCATGGCCCGGGGCAAAAAGGTCTATATCCCCATGCGCTACCGGCCCGCTTCCGTGAACTTCTTCGGCATGCCCATTCCCGAAAGCCGGGATATGCCCATCGACCCCAAAATCGTGGGCGAATATTACACCGTGGTGGATTCGCCGGAGGAGGCGGATTTCGCCCTGTGCTGCATCTCCTACGCCAACGGCGGCTCCGGTTATTCCCGGGCGGACCGGGAGGCGGGGGGCAACGGCTATGTGCCAATTTCTCTGCAATATCGGCCTTACACGGCGAAAACGGCCCGGGCGGAATCTCTGGCCGGCGGCGACCCGCTGGAGGATTTCACCAACCGCTCCTATCGGGGCAAGACGGTCACCACCCTGAACGAATCCGATCTGGACATGGTGCTCAACGCCCGCAAGGCCATGGGGGATAAACCGGTGATTACGGTCATTCGCATGTCCCGTCCCTGCGTGGTGGCGGAATTCGAGCCGGCCGCCGACGCGATTCTGCTGCACACGGGCGTGGAAGCCCGGGCGGTGATGGACATGCTCTCCGGCCAGGCGGAACCCTCCGGCCTTCTGCCCATGCAGCTGCCGGCAGATATGGAAACCGTGGAGGAGCAGTGCGAGGACAGGGAACTGGATATGCGCTGCCATGTGGATACCCAGGGACATGCCTACGATTTCGCCTTCGGCATGAACTGGTCCGGCGTCATCGACGACGACCGGGTGCGCAAATATGGGAAAAAGAAATAAGCAAAAGGAACGCAAATCAGAAGGAGGTTTTTCTCAATGGACGTACAGCAGGCAATTTTGCAGCGCCGCAGCACGCGGGGCTTTGAAAAAACGCCCCTGACGCAGCAGGAAATCGATACGCTGGTGCAGGCCGCCCTGGCCGCCCCCAGCGCCATGAACAAACAGCCCTGGCATTTCGCCTTCGTGAAGGACGCGGGCCTGTTAAAGGAATTCAACGCCCTGGCCCGGGAGCACATGCTGAAAAACGGCCCCGCGCCGCTCCGGCCCCGGTTTGAAGACCCCAATTACGAATTGCTCATGGGCGCGCCGCTGTTTGTCATCCTTTCCACCGACCCCACCGGCGACGGCCCCTTCACCGGCGTGGATTGCGGCATCGCCGTGGAAAACCTGGCCCTGTCCGCCAAGGGAATGGGCCTGGGCAGCGTCATCGTGGGCATGCCCATGGAAATCGTGGAAGCCGATTGCTGCAAGGATTTGAAGACCCGCATGGGCGTTCCCGCGGGACATCGCTATAAGGTAGGCATTCTCATCGGCCACAATAACGTCTCCAAGGAAGCCCATCCCCAGGAGAGCGGCCGCGTCAGCATCGTGTGATTTTTGCGCGAAGCGCTGTTTCCCTCATCCGGCAATGCCGGGTGGGGGATTTTTCTTCGACAAAATGGATTGGGCGGCGGCATAGGCTGGAAGGGAAAGGGGGAGCGCCTGATGGAAAAATACACGCCGGAGGAGATGCTGGGCAGAATCGCTCGGGAAAGGGAGTACCGGCTGCGCAGGGACGCGGCCCGGGTCGCAGAACCGCCCGTCCCCGCCGAGGCCGCGGTTCCCGCGCCGGAAAAACCCAGCGCCTATCAGCAGGTAATGCGCCGATACGACCGGCTGGACAACCGGCATCTGCCGGGGCATGCAGAGCCTGGACACGGGCATACACTGCCATGAGAAAACGCAAGGAGGCCGAACCATGGACAGAAACGAGTATCGCCGGGCACTGATTATGCTGCGTTCCCTGAAAAAAGGCTACGCGGGACACGGGCGCATCGAGGTGCGCACCCTGACGGGACGGCTGAACGTGCTGGTTACGGCGCCGGAGGGAACGGGCCTGACCCAGCAGGTGGCGCTGGTGGGCAGGCGGCGGGGCGAGTATTACGCATGGCCCCTGGGCAGTCTTCGCCGGGATCTTCGGGGCCAGGCCGGGCTTTCTGTGACCTTCGACCCCCGGGACCTGGGGGGCCGCACGCTGGAGGCCTATTGCCTTATGGCCGTGGCGGAAATTTCCGGGGACGATTGTCAGCTGGCGCTGGTGGGCAATCTGGGGGGCAGCTGCGAAATGGACTGGGCCCAGGTGCGGGAGGCGGTCTGCGGCCTGTACGCGCCGGAATCGGTGACGGATCTGCCCGAATCCGCGGAAGATGCGCCCACCCCGGCGGCGCAGGAAGCCCCCGCCCAGGAAGAGACGGCGAAGGCGCCCGACCCCGGCAGCGCGTTTCAATTTGAATTCCAGGAAACGCCGGAGGAATCGGAGGCGGAAGAAACGCCCGCGGAAGAAGCGCAGCCTGCCCCGGAGGAAACGGCCCCGCAGGAGGAGACGGCGCGGGAAACGCCCTTCCGCCGCCACGGCTGGGAATTCGCCCGGGTGACGCTGCCCGCCGCCTGCGGCTTCGACCACGCTTACGTGGGCGCGCCCCTGACCGGCACCGGGGAAATCTGCCTGGCCATTCCCGCCGGTTATACCCCCGAACCGCCCCTGGGACTGGAGGACTATCAGTGGTCCGGCGGCACGGGGCTGGGCTGGTGGCTGAAGTGCTATGTGACGGATTCTCCCACACAATAACGGCCAGAGCTGCCTTTCCCTGCCAGCGGACTTGACGCGGCGGCCCCCTGCATGTATAATAAATCCATGCTGTAATCAAGGAGGAAAACGTATGGGCATTTTCTGCATGGTGCTGGGCGTGATCGTGTTTATCGCCTTTTTGCTGGTGGGCCATTGCGCCGGAACCATGATGCTGATGGAAGGCTTTCTGGGGCTGCTGGGCGGCAGCGCTTCCCTTGGAATAAGTGATTTGCTGAAGTTCCCTGCGGCGGAGAACCTGGGCACCTATCTCAAGTGGGTGGGCGGCTTCGGCTTTCTGGGGCTGCTGTTCGGGCTGTTGCTTTTCATGCTGGGCATGATTTACCGGCGGATGGATCGGGTGGAATATTACGCCCGCAAGGCCGGTTCCCGGAAAAATAAGGACTGATTCTATTGCCGCCGCCGCGGTCTTCCGTTCAATGGGGGGAACGCCGGGGCGGCTTCCGGCTGGAATGGCGGAATTGGCAGACGCCACAGACTTAAAATCTGTTGACCTATGGGTCGTGCGGGTTCGAGCCCCGCTTCCAGCACCATCGCGTCCGAAGCCTGCTTTTTGGAAAAAGCGGGCTCGGGCGCTTTTTGCAAATGGATCGAAGGGAACATGGGGAAAACAGGAGGGCTATCTTATGGAAAAGAGTGCGCGTCAGGATGGAAAGTATGCCAATCACTATCAGCGCATGGTGGAGCGCCACCGGCAGCTGAACCGTTACGCCCGGAAGGGACAGATCGTCTTCGCGGGGTCTTCCCTGATGGAGCAGTTCCCCATCGAAGAAATGGCCCAGCAGCTGCCGGGGCGGCCGGTGGTGTATAACCGGGGCATTGGCGGCGACACCCTGGCGGGCTTCGAGGCGCGGCTGGACAGCGCGGTGACGGAGCTTGCGCCCAGAAAGCTGTTTATCAATATCGGCACCAACGACATTTCCGCCCCGGAATACCGCCGGGAAACCATGCTGGAAAAATATCGCGGGATTCTCCGGCGCATTCGCCGGGAATGCCCCCGGACGCAGATCATCGTGATGAGTTATTATCCCGTGAACCGCACCGATTTTTTCGAAACCGGCTGGTTCCGGCAGCGCACCAACGCCGAAATTGACGCGGTGAACGCCCGCCTGCGGGAAATGGCGGGGGAGGAAGGGCTGGAATTTGTGAACGTGACCGACTGTCTGCGGGACGAGGAAGGCAATCTGCCCCGGGAGATAACGGTGGACGGCATGCACATGCTTCCGGAGGGCTACGCCCGTGTGCTGGAAGTAATTAGGACATTAATGAATTGAAGAGCGTATCGCGTAAAGTTATTTAGCAATAAGTTATTATGCAGTAAACACGCTTGATTCTTAACTTGCATATCGATATATTAAACGTTAGAGTTTGATGGCGCATATGCGCTTGGAACAGGAGTGTTTAACATTGATTAGATCTCAACGTGCAGACGGCAATCGCCATGCTGCCGGAATTCCCTATTTGAATCAGGAAATGTCCGATATTATCTCCGCCGTAGAGGCGGAAACCGGTGATTCCGCCCTGGCTCAGAGCCTGTTTTTCAGCCCCACGGCCCTGACCCATGTGAAGCGGATTATTGAGATGGGCGGCGCCATTGTGACCGACACCACCATCGTCCTCAACGAAATCGACCAGAGCCTGCTGGGCACCAAGGGCGCTCAGGCCCTGTGCTTCATCGATGATCCCCGGGTGGTGACCGTGGCGGAACAGCGCCGGGTGACCCGTGCGGAAATCGCCGTGGATTACGGCCTGTCCGTGCCCGGCCCCAAGCTGATGGTGGTGGGCTCCGCCCCCGCGGCCATCGCCCGGATCATCAGCCGCCGGCAGCACGAGCCCATGAGCGACGTGTGCGTGCTGGCCGCCCCCAACGGCTTCGCCAGCGCCGTGCAGCTGAAGGAACGGCTGCTGGACAGCGACCTGGCCACCATTATCGTCCGGGGCAAAAAGGGCGGCACTGCCGCGACGGTGTGCATCGTCAACGCCATCCTGCGGGAAATCGCCAAAAACAATCGCTGAGGGCGCTGCATCAACCCATAACCGGCTTTTCCTTCCCCTGCCGGAAGGAGCCGGTTCCTTTTATGGATATATCGATAAAAGCATATCGATATGCCACAATGATACCTGTACAAAGGCGGAATGTGCCGGTATAATGTATCATGTATAAAAGGGGGTGTTCGGGCCGTGCTGGAGAAAATTTCGCTGCAGACCCTGCAGCGATTGCCGGTGTATCTGGAGCTGCTCAGGCAGGACGCGGCTTCGGACAATATTTCCGCCAACCGGATTGCCGAAGAGCTGGGGTTGACGGAGATACAGGTGCGCAAGGATCTGGCGGCGGTCAGCGACGCGGGCAGGCCCAAGAAGGGCTTTGTGGTGACGGACCTGATTGCCGATCTGGAACGGGCCCTGGGTTACGACAACGCGGACGACGCGGTGCTGGTGGGCGCGGGAAGGCTGGGCAGGGCGCTTCTGTCCTACGCGGGCTTTCAGCGCTACGGGCTGAACATCGTGGCCGGGTTTGACACCAATCCCCGGGCGTGGGGCCAGGACGAGGTTTCCGGCAAGATGATCTACGCCATGGATAAACTGGACGATCTCTGCCGGCGGCTGAGCGTGCATATGGGCATCATTACCGTGCCTGCGCCGGTGGCCCAGTGCGTGTGCGACGAGCTGGTGGGCGCGGGCTGCCGGGCCATATGGAACTTTGCTCCCACGCACATTCGGGCCCCGGGAAATATTCTCATCAAAAACGAAAACATGGCCTCTTCTCTGGCGCTGATTTCCCATCATTTGCGCCGGAATCTGGAGGAGGAAGCGTAAAAACGGGTTACCTGCGGCCTCAGGCCGCGTTTACACAGATAAACAGATAGATTCGGAGGAAAAAGTCATGAAAATCACTGCTTGCGTCGGTAGCTCCTGCCATCTGAAGGGTTCTCGTCAGGTCATTTTGAAGATCCAGGAACTGATCCGTGAAAACCATCTGGAAGACAAAGTGGAATTTGCCGGCACCTTCTGCATGGGCAAGTGTCAGCAGGGCGTTTGCGTGGACGTGGACGGCGTGGTGCATTCCGTGAGCCCGGATACCGCGGCGGATTTCTTCCAGAAGGAAGTTCTGGCGAAGATCTGATTTGATTTGAAGGAAGTGGGGGCGAGCGGAATGGCCGAGTTTTTGAAGCTGAAGAAATCCAATTGCAAAAATTGCTACAAGTGCATTCGCAACTGTCCGGTGAAGTCCATTCGCTTCTCTGGCGGCCAGGCGAACATTTTGGGCAATGAGTGCATCCTTTGCGGACGATGTTTTGTGGTCTGCCCGCAAAACGCCAAGGAAATCGTGTCCAGCCTGGAAACGGTGAAGGTAATGATTCACGACGCCGCGCCGGTTTACGCCTCCATTGCGCCTTCGTTTATCGCCAATTACGACGGCGCGGGCATCGAATCCATGCGCAAGGCGCTGATGAAGCTGGGCTTTGCCGGGGCGGAGGAGACCGCCGTGGGCGCGACCATCGTCAAGCGGGAATACGACCGCGCCCTGCGGGAGGATAAGCCCGACATCCTGATTTCCTCCTGCTGCCACAGCGTCAATTTGCTGATTCAGAAGTATTATCCCCATCTGCTGACCTATCTGGCGGACGTGGTTTCGCCCATGCAGGCCCACAGCCTGGATCTGAAGCGGCGCTTCCCCGGCTGCAAGACCGTGTTCATCGGCCCCTGCCTTTCCAAAAAGGACGAGGCGGACCGGTATCCCGGCATTGTGGACGCGGCCATGACCTTTGAAGAGCTCAGCCGCTGGCTGAAGGAAGAGGATATTTCCCTGGAAAAGGTGGCGGATACTCAGGAGTATTCCAAGGCGCGCTTTTTCCCGGCCACTGGCGGCGTGCTGCGCACCATGGACTGCGACCAGAAGGAATACACCTATATGTCCATTGACGGCGTGGACAATTGCATCGCCGCGCTGAAGGACATCGAGGCCGGCGGCCTGCACAAGTGCTTCATTGAAATGAACGCCTGCGCCGGCGGCTGCGTCAACGGCCCGGTCATGGAGAAATATCACTGCTCGCCCCTGCGGGATTACGCCCGGGTGAACGCCTATGCGGGCGACAAGGATTTCCCCGTGGACGATCTGACCCGGCAGCAGACCCAGAAGGTGATGGAGCCTCTGAACCTGAACCGGCGCATGCCCACGGAGGAGGAGATTACCTCTATTCTGCACCAGATGGGCAAAAAGCATCCGGAGGACGAACTGAACTGCGGCTCCTGCGGATACAACACCTGCCGGGAAAAGGCCGTGGCGGTGTTCCAGGGCAAGGCCAGCGTGTCCATGTGCATGCCCTTCCTGATGAGCCGGGCGGAGAGCTTCTCCGACAATATCATCTCCAACACCCCCAACGCCATCATCGTGCTCAACGAGGATTACGAGGTGCAGCAGATCAATTCCGCGGCCCTGAAGCTGATGAATATCCGCTATGCCTCCGACGTGTTGGGCGAACAGGTGGTGCGCATTCTGGATCCCGGCGATTTCATGAACGTGCGCAACACCGGCCGTGGCATTTCCGGCAAACGGGTGTATCTGGCCGAATATCGCCGTTATGTGGAAGAGACCATCGTTTACGACCGGGAATACCGCATCCTCATCTGCTTCATGCGCGACGTGACGGAGGAAGAGGATCAGCGGGCCCAGAAGGAATCCATCAGCCGCCAGACGGTGGAAATCACCGACAAGGTGGTGGAAAAGCAGATGCGCATCGTGCAGGAAATCGCGTCCCTGCTGGGCGAAACCGCCGCCGAAACGAAGATCGCCGTCAGCAAGCTGAAGGAGTCGATTAACAATGAATAATCTCTGCGCGGATATCGGCTGGCAAAGCTACAATAAATATGGCGAAACCCTCTGCGGCGATAACGTGGAAATCGTGGACGCCGCAAATGGCACCAAGTTCATCGTGCTGGCCGATGGCATGGGCAGCGGCGTAAAGGCCAATATCCTCTCCAAGCTTACGGCCAAGATCGTTTCCACCATGATGGCCGCGGGGCTGCAGGTGGAGGATTGCGTGGAGACCATCGCCGCGACGCTGCCGGTCTGTAAGGAGCGCTGCGTGGCCTATTCCACCTTCACCATCATCGCCCTGCACGACAACGAGGAAGCGGAGATCATTCAGTATGATAACCCCGGGGTGATCCTGCTGCGGGATGGGGGACATTACGAATTCCCCAGCCAGGAAGTGGTCATCGGGGGCAAAAAGATTCTCAAGGCCCGGGTGAAATTGCAGGAAAACGACGTGTTCATCATGATGAGCGACGGCTGCATCCATGCGGGCGTGGGCATCGAACTGAATTTCGGCTGGCAGCGGGAAGACATTATTTCCTATATGGAAACCTTCTACGACGTGGGCTTTACCGCCAAGTCCCTGAACAGCATCCTTTTGGAGGAATGCTATCGGCTCTACGGCGGCGAGCCCGGCGACGACACCACCGCCTGCACCATCCGCATCCGCAAGCGGGAGCCCATGAGCCTGGTGGTCGGCCCGCCCTCTAACCGGGACGACGACCAGAAGATGATGAGCCTGTTCTTCTCCAAGGAGGGCAAGCATATCGTCTGCGGCGGCAGCACGTCCACGCTGGTGGCCCGGTATCTGGGCAAAAAGCTGGAATCCACCCTGGATTTCGACGATCCGGAAATTCCGCCCATCGCCAAAATCGAGGGCGTGGACCTGGTGACCGAGGGCGTGATTACCATCAACAAGGTGCTCACCTACGCCAGGGATTACCTGGGGGAGAACACCATGTATATGGACTGGAGCAGCAAGCGGGACGGCGCTTCCCAGATCGCCCGGCTGCTGTTTGAAGAGGCCACGGACATCAACTTCTACGTGGGCCGGGCCATTAACCCCGCCCACCAGAATCCCGATTTGCCCATCAACTTTAACATCAAGATGCAGCTGGTGGACGAACTGGCGGATTGCCTGAAAAAAATGGGCAAGCGCATTAAGGTGAGTTATTTCTAAATTGGGCTATGGAGACAGGACAATGGAGAAAAAAGTAAGAAAATTCGATACCAAGGTGCAGCACCTGAAATACAAGGTGCTGCGGGAAGTGGCCCGGCTGGCCTGGGACGGACGGCTGATGGAAGGCGCGTTTGATATTCCCAAAACCATCGTGCCCGGCAAGGTGCCCACCATGCGCTGCTGCGTGTACAAGGAGCGGGCCATCCTGGCCGAGCGGGTGAAGCTGGCCATGGGCGGCGACAGGCAGGATCCCCGGGTCATTCAGGTGATCGACATCGCCTGCGACGAATGTCCCATGGGCGGCTACGAGGTTTCCTCCGCGTGCCGGGGCTGTCTGGCCCATCGCTGCGAGGACGCCTGCCGCCGGGGCGCCATCACCTTTGACGAGCATCAGAAGGCGCATATCGACAAAACCAAGTGCGTGGAATGCGGCGCCTGCGCCAAGGTGTGCCCTTATTCCGCCATCACCAACCAGAAGCGCCCCTGCGAAATCGCCTGCAAGGTGAAGGCCATCACCATGAACGACGACAAGTCCGCCCGCATCAATGACGAAAAGTGCATTTCCTGCGGCGCGTGCGTTTACCAGTGCCCCTGGGGCGCCATTACGGACAAGTCCTTCATCGTGGACGCTATCGACCTGATTCGCGGCAGCGACGACAACAAAAATTATAAGGTGTACGCCGTGGTCGCGCCCTCCATTTCCAGCCAGTTCACCTATGCCGCCCTGGGCCAGGTGATCAGCGGCATTAAGGCCCTGGGCTTCCACACGGTGGTGGAGGCCGCCCTGGGCGCGGATATGGTGGCTTACGCCGAATCCAAGGAACTGGTGGAAAAGGGTATCCTTACCAGCTCCTGCTGCCCGGCCTTTGTGGAATATATCAAAAAGACCTTCCCGGATCTGACCAAATATATTTCCCACAACCTTTCTCCCATGGCCACCATCGCCAAGTATATCAAGGAGCAGGATCCCACCGCGAAGATCATCTTCATCGGCCCCTGCACCGCCAAGAAGATGGAATTCCAGAAGGAGGAAGTGCGCCCCTGGGTGGATTGCGTGCTGACCTTCGAAGAGCTTCAGGCGCTGTTTGACAGCCGCGACCTGGACATTGCATCCATGGAGCAGGACGTGCTGGACAACGCCTCCTACTTTGGACGCATCTTCGCCCGCAGCGGCGGCCTGACCGACGCTGTGCGGGAGGGCATCAAGGAGCACGGCTGCGAGAACTTCGACTTCAAGCCCGTGCCCTGCGACGGCATCGAGGCCTGCCGCGTGGCGCTTCTGCGGCTTTCCAAGAACCTGCTCAACGGCAATTTCGTGGAAGGCATGGCCTGCTTCGGCGGCTGCATCAACGGCGCGGGCTGCCTGACCCACGGCGAAAAGAATCGCGCCGAGGTGGACAAGTATGGCCGGGAGGCCTACGAAAAGACCATTACCGACGCGGTAACCCAGGTCAATTTCAAATAAAAACGGCTTATGAGGCGCGTGAAATACCGCGCCTCGTTTTTCCTGTTCGACCGCTTGGGAAAAACAGGCGTGCGCGGATTGCGGCCAAAGTTTAAGTGTTGGTCAAATATGCCGCGAAACCTAGGAATATTAACACGACTGGTATAAAATCATTGAAAATCTTTCTACAGGAGGGTACACCAGCGATGGCTTTTTATTATTCCGAACCCAGCCACACCTTTAGCGAGTATCTGCTCATTCCCGGATATACCGGCGAGGATTGCGTTCCCGCCAACGTATCTTTGAAAACCGCATTGACCAAGTACCGCAAGGGCAAGGAAGAACCGGCCATTTCGCTGAACATCCCCCTGGTTTCCGCCATTATGCAGTCCGTTTCCGACGATCATCTGGCCATCGCGCTGGCCCGGGAAGGCGGCATTTCGTTTATTTACGGCGCACAGTCCATCGAATCCCAGGCCGCCATGGTGGCGCGGGTGAAGAACTACAAGGCCGGCTTTGTGCCCTCCGCCTCCAACCTGACCCCGAACAACACCCTGAACGACGTGCTGGCCCTGAAGGAGAAAAACGGCTTTTCCACCGTGGCCATTACCGAGGACGGCACCCCCAATGGCCGGCTGATGGGCATCGTCTCCAGCCGCGATTACCGCGTCTCCCGCATGAACGGGGACGAGAAGGTTTCCACCTTTATGACTCCCCTGGAAAAGCTGGTAACTGCCCCGGCGGAGACCACCCTGAAGGAAGCCAACGACATCATCTGGGAGCATAAGCTCAATTCCCTGCCCATCGTGGACGCGGAAGGCCGGCTGATGTATTTCGTATTCCGCAAGGACTATGCCTCCCATAAAGAAAATCCCCAGGAGCTGCTGGACAGCAAAAAGCGCTATCTGGTGGGCGCGGGCATTAACACCCGAGATTACGCCCAGCGGGTGCCTGCGCTGCTGGAAGCCGGGGTGGACGTGCTGTGCATCGATTCCTCCGAGGGCTATTCCTGCTGGCAGAAGAATACCATCCAGTGGATTCGTCAGCAGTACGGCGACAGCGTCAAGATCGGCGCGGGCAACGTGGTGGACCGGGACGGCTTCCGCTTCCTGGCCGAGGCCGGCGCGGATTTCGTGAAGGTGGGCATCGGCGGCGGCTCCATCTGCATCACCCGGGAAACCAAGGGCATCGGCCGCGGTCAGGCCACGGCGGTGATCGAAGTGGCGGCGGCCCGGGACGAATATTTCCGGGAAACCGGCGTGTATGTGCCCATCTGCTCCGACGGCGGCATTGTGCACGATTATCACATGACCCTGGCGCTGGCCATGGGCGCGGATTTTTTGATGCTGGGCCGGTATTTTGCTCGCTTCGACGAAAGCCCCACCAACAAGGTGATGGTCAACGGCGTTTACATGAAGGAGTATTGGGGCGAAGGCTCCAACCGCGCCCGGAACTGGCAGCGGTATGACCTGGGCGGCGCTGGCAAGCTCAGCTTCGAGGAAGGCGTGGATTCCTACGTGACCTATGCGGGCTCTCTGCACGACAACGTGGAAATTTCCCTTTACAAGGTGAAGAGCACCATGTGCAACGTGGGCGTAAATAATCTGCCCGATCTGCGGGACAAGGCGCGTATGACCCTGGTTTCTTCCACCTCCATTGTGGAAGGCGGCTATCATGACGTGACCCTGCGCTCCGCTTCGCCCATCAAGTAACCCTTTTCTCAAGGCGTCTTTAGACGGCCGCACGACTTCCGGCATATCCGGCGTGCGGCCGTTTTTCAAAATGCAGAAGGAGGTCTTTCTCATGCGCATGACCAACCTGGGCCAGTGCGGCTTTTTGCTGGAAATTGCGGGCGTTCGCATCGTTACGGACCCCTATCTTTCGGATTTTGTAGATCGGCATCACGCCGGCGATCCTTCCTGGACCCGGAATTACGCGCCGCCCTGTACCCTGGCGGAGCTGCGGCCGGATCTGGTGCTGATTTCCCACGCTCATGACGACCACATGGATCCCCTTACGTTGGGGGCGTATCGCGCCGCAGGCGGGGATTGCCCTATTGCCGCGCCCGCGCCGGAATGCGGCCTGTTGAAGCATCTGTATTTTTCGCAGATCATCGAAGCCCGGGCAGAACAGGGCTTTTCTCAGGGCAAGGTGCGGATTACGCCGGTGATTTGCGCCCATACGGAGCCTCACGTGGACGCGCTGGGCCGGTTCCGGGAGCTGAGCTATCTCATTGAGGGAGAAGGGCTCCGCGTCTTTTTCGGTGGCGACGCCAGCCTTTACGACGGGCTTGCGCAGCGGGTGGGTAAGTGCGATTACGCCATTTTGCCGGTGAACGGCCGGGATGATTACCGCACGTTCCATAATATCATCGGCAACACTACGCCGGAAGAGGCTTGCGCACTGGCGGCGGCCTGGAACGCGGTGCTGATTCCCGCGCATTATGATCTCTACGACGGCAACGCCTGCCCGCTTCAGAGCGTGCAGCAGGCGGCAGAGGCGGCGGGGGTGAAGCTGTTTGTCCCGCGGCTGGGTATGCCGGAAGAAATGGGAATGAAAAATGAAGCATGAAAAACTGATCGTCCTGCGGGGAAATTCCGGCAGCGGAAAGACCAGTGTCGCCCGGGATTTGCAGGAGCATTACGGCCGAAATACGCTGCTGATTTCACAGGACATGGTGCGCCGGGAGATGCTGAAGGCGAAGGACGGGCCGGAGACGGCGGCGCTTCCGCTGCTGATGCAGCTGCTGGAATATGGCAGCAATCATCATTCGGTGACCATATTGGAAGGAATTCTCTATGCAGACTGGTACAGACCGCTGCTGGAGCTGGCGGGAAGGCTGTATGGAGAGAACGTATACGCGTATTATTTTGATCTGTCCTTTGAGGAGACCCTGCGGCGGCACCAGACCAAGCCCAACAGCAGCGAATTCGGAGAAGCGGAAATGCGCCGCTGGTGGCGGGACAGGGATTATTCGGATGTATTGCGGGAGACGGCCTTGGGAGAAGGCATGAGCCGAAGCGAGATCGTTGAACGCATTTGCCGGGACGTGGGATAACGAAACGGGAGAGGTCCGGAGAGGGCAGAGCCCTCTCCGGCTCGCG
>CACXHB010000123.1 GCA_902767315.1 uncultured Eubacteriales bacterium | reverse complement strand
GCCAGCGCGCCTTCCTCGTAAAGAGGGCCGGGGCCGGTCTGCGCCTGCGCCAGAGATGTCAGTTCCCGAGGCATTACGGCCCATTCCGCGAACCGGGCCGCGCCGCTTTCGTTGCCGATCCAGCGCACGTCGGGGCCGCGGTCGTTGAAGATGCAGGCGTTGGGCTGATATTTCCGCACCAGATCGATATATCCCCGGAAATCGTATTCCTGCTTTTTGCCGTTGGGACCCTCGCCGCACGCGCCGTCAAACCACACCATGAACACGTCGCCGTATTCCGTGAGAAGCTCCGTCAGCTGTGCTTTATAATAATCGTTATAGGCCTCGGTGCCATAGAGGGGGCTGTTCCGATCCCAGGGGGAAAGATAAAAGCCGAATTTGACGCCGCCCTGACGGCAGGCGTCGGCAAATTCCCGCACCACGTCGCCCTTACCGCCCCGGAAGGGAGAATGCTTCACGGAATGTTCCGTATATTTGCTGGGCCACAGGCAGAAGCCGTCATGATGCTTGGCGGTGAGAATCAATCCGCCCATGCCCGCGGATTTGGCCACCTCCACCCACTGGCGGCAATCCAGGCGCGTGGGATTGAAAATTCTGGGATCCTCCCGGCCCGTGCCCCATTCCCGGCCGGTAAAGGTATTCACGCCGAAATGGACGAAGCCATAAAAGCCCAGATCCAGCCATTGCTGTTGCCGCTGCGTGGGCCGCACGTTGGCCGCCTGACGCAGAAAATCCCTGAGATCGCTCATGGGTATCTCCCCCTGCTGCTCTTCGAATTTACAGAATTATATCATAAAACCTTCCGCATTGCAAACAAAAACCGGGGCGCTGCGCCTGCGTCCCGGTTCAGCGGGGCTCAATCCTTCGCGGGATAGAGCTTCTCATATTTTTTGATAATGCGAATCAACAGCGGCACCAGCAGCAGATCCGCTGCAATCCATGCGACGGGGTTGGCCACGCACGCCCCGGGGAAGCCGTATTTTTTCACCAGCACCATGGCCACGAAGCCGCGGCCCGCCAGTTCCATCAATCCCGCCAGCATGGCCACGCGGCTATAGCCCAGGCCCTGAATAGAATTACGGAAAATCAGCACGATGGACAGAAGGAAAGTGCAGGACACCACGATGTTTAAAAACAGTCGGACATTCTGCAAAATTTCCGTCTGAGACGCGTCGATGAACAGGTGGGCAATCTGCTCACCAAAGAGCATCTGCATCAAAAACGCGAACACCGAATACCCCAGCATAATCAGAGTGATCTGTATCACGCCCTTTTTCACCCGGTCAATCTTCCGGGCCCCCAGGTTCTGGCCGCAATAGGTAGCCATGGTAACGCCCACGGCCTCGGTGGGCGTGGTGAACAGAAACTGTACCTTTGCGCCCGCGCCGATGGCCGCCACCGCGGAAGAGCCCAAGCCGTTGACGGCGCTTTGCAAAAGGGTGGAACCGATGGCGGTGATGGAAAACTGCAGGCCCATGGGCAGGCCGATGACCAGCTCCCGGCGGATAATCCGGCCGCTGAACTTCCATTCCTCTCCCCGAATTATCAGCGCGTCGGTTTTTTTGAAGATGATTACCAGGCACATGAGCCCCGCCAGCAGTTGAGCGAACACGGTGGCAATGGCCGCACCGGCAATGCCCATATTCAAAGGCACCACGCAGATATAATCCAGCGCGATGTTCAGAACGCAGCTGAAAATCAGCATATACAAAGGCGTTTTGCCATCCCCCACCGCCCGCATGACTCCGGAGAGCAGGTTATACAGAACCGTTGCGGGAATGCCGATGAAGATCCAGCGAATGTAATCCCGGGCATAGACGAAAATATCCTCGGGCGTGCCCACCAGGCGGAGAATCTGAGGGGTAAAAATCGCCGTCAGCGCACCCAGCGCCAGCGACAGTACAGCGGAGGCATACAGGGCGTTGGCAAAGCAGCGGCGCATTTCCGGCCGATTGCCCGCGCCGAATTCCTGACTCACGGGAATGGCAAAGCCGCCGCAGAGGCCCAGGGCAAAGCCCAGAATCAGAAAATTCAGCGAACCGGTGGCACTGACGCCCGCAAAGGCCTTCACCCCCAGAAAATGGGAAACGATGGCGCTGTCGGTCATGCTGTAGACCTGCTGCAGAAGGTTTCCCAGAAGGACGGGCACAAAAAATCGAAGAATGCTACGGATGGGCTTGCCCACCGTCATGTCCATGACCATAGAATCGTTTTCTCCTTTGTATTGGGCTTCAGAAGCTGCTGATGGGTAAGCTTTCGTCGTCTTCGCCCTTTTGAATGGAGCGAATGACCACATGATAGGTATAGTCCCCGGCCGTGACCTCCACCCGGTCGCCCACCTTATGGCCCATGACGGCCTTGCCCAGGGGGGATTCCTTGCTGATGCAGCTTTTCACCGCGTCCTGGCGCAGGGTGGTGGTCAGTTCGATGACCTCCGATTCCTCGTCCTCTTCGTACCAGATTTCCACCCGGTCGAACAGGTCCACCTTATCGGGATTGCCGGAGGCGGAAATCACCTTGGCGGTGGCGATCATGCGCTTGAGATACCGCAGGCGGCTGTCGCACCGGCGCAATTCCTGCTTGGCGGCCTTGTATTCGTAATTTTCGCTCAGGTCGCCGAAGGCCCGGGCGGTCTGCAAATCCTCGATAATCTTGGGCCGCACTTCCCGGGTGCGGTATTCGATTTCTTCCTTCATCTTTCGAATGTCCACTTCCGTCAATTCATCGTACATCGCTCAGCCCTCCCGGCGCGGAATTTTTTTCGATTATATTCCTTTCCAATCCGTTCAATCAAGCGCAGCTTCGTTATTTGTCTGCGCCGGCTCCGCCACAATTTTTTGGGCCACTTCCCAGCCCGGCGTCCATTCCTCCGACCCATTTTTTCCAAGGCGGACAAAGAGCACGGGCTTTCCCCGGCGCAGAAAGGGCAGCGCCGCTTCCCAGGGACTTGCGGCGTCCAACGCCACCACCTCCGCCCGGCAGGGAAGCTTCACCGGAGCGCAAAGAGTTTCCACCGCCCGAAACGCGCCGCCGGATTCGAAATGCGCCTTTTCCGAAAGGGAGGAGGCCAGAAGGAACACCGCCATCAGCGGCAGGGTCAAATTCACCCGCCCCCTCCGGACAAATTGAAAAATTGCCAGCAGCGTCAGCGCCGTCGCCAGCAGATGGGCAAGGGTCACCCCCAGGCGCAGGGCCCGGCGGTTTCCCAGAAGGCCCTGCACCAGGGCGTAAAGCACCCTGCCGCCGTCCAGGGGGATCACCGGCATCAGGTTAAACAGCATCAGCGCCAGATGAATCCGCACCCACCGGGCCGCCGCGGGAAACGCCGCCACCTCCCACCAGCCCAGGGCCGCGCCCATCAGGGAACACAGCAGATTCATTCCCGGGCCGGCCAGCGCCACCGCGATCATCTTTCCCCGGGGAATGCCGTACAGGTTATGCAGCCGGGCCGCGCCGCCAAAGGGCATCAATTCTACCGAATCCACCTGCAAATTGCAGGCCCGGGCGGCCAGCAGATGCGCCGTTTCATGCAGGCCCATGGCGGCGGCCACGGTGAGCATCTCCTTTGGAACCCCCAGCGCCACGGCCAGCAGCGCCGACAACAGGGTGAGGAAATGCACCCGAAATTCCGTGCCCAGGGCATGAAAGCGCATCAACTGCCCTGCACCTGACTGGGATCGATGCTCTGGCCGTCTTTGCGCATTTCATAATACAGCCGCGTCCCCCGAACGCGGCCCAGCTCCGCGCCCCGCTCCAGCCCGTCGCCGGCGGCAACCTGGGGCTTTTCCAGATAGGCGTACAGGCTCTCCAGCCCGTCGCCGTGGTCCATCAGCACATACCAGTCCCCGCTCTCCATCTGCCCCACGGCGCTGACGGTTCCGCTGAGGGCGGCGCGTACGCCGGCGCTCTCCGGGCAGGCAAAAATCGTCCAGGGCTGGCCGGCGTAAAAAGGATGCTCCTCCTCCCCGGAAACCGGCGTAGCCGCGCCTTTCCCGGAAATACCCAAAAACACCAGCGTGGATTCCGGCACCCACTTCTGCACCAGGCTCATTTTCTCCAGGGGCATGTCCGGATCCAGCCGCATGGTCAGGGCGCTTTCGATGCCGTCCATGGCCGCTCCCGCCCAAGGCGCGTCCAGATTTTTCACCGTCAGTATGGCCAGCAGCAGCGCGCAGGCCACGGCGGTATTGCGCAAAAGACGTTCGCTGAAGGTGAGCTTCCGTCGCTTTTTCCGCGGCTGCTTCTCCGGTTTGGGGGTTTCCGGCCGGAACGAAGTGCGGATCACCGTTTCTCCACCCATAAAAAATCCCTCCCGTCCATTCAAGCTATGCGGGAGGGATCAAAACTTGCCTTATGGCAGCGCTGCACAAATGAGGTATCGCCTTAAATTCGGGAAGCCCGGGCGGGGGTTTCCCGCAGCTGATTCTTCTTCTGCCGGTCGCGCATGACCACGTTCATCACCAGGCCCAGGCCCATCATGTTGGTAAGCATGTTGGAACCGCCGTAGCTCATGAAGGGCAGCGGGATGCCGGTGACGGGCAGAAGGCCCAGCACCATGCAGATATTTTCCACAATATGGAACAGATACATGGCCAACACGCCGGAAATGATATAGCTGCCCAGGGGGTCTTCCACCTTCACGGCCAGCCGGGCCAGCCGCAGAAGCAGCAGCACGTAGGCCAGCACCAGCGCAAAGCCGCCCACGAAGCCGAAGGATTCGCACACGATGGCGAAAATAAAGTCCGTATGGTCGTCCGAAATATAGCCCAGGGAGGCGAAGCTGCCCACGGAGACGATGCCCTTGCCCCACATGCCGCCGGAACCGATGGCGATCTGCGCGTTGATGACCTGGCGGGCGTCGTCGGGATAATCCTCGGGATGAAGCCACATGAGGATTCGGGTCAGGCGGAAGCTGCCGATGCTGTTGAGCAGGTACCAGCCGGGAATGGCCACCAGCACCACCACCGCCAGCGCGCCCAGAATCAGCTTATAATTGGTACCCGAAACCAGCACCAGCACGCAGAAAATGGCCAGATACACCAGCGCCGTGCCGAAATCCGGCTGGGCCACAATCAGCACCACAGGCACCGCCACGTGCATGCCGAAGGCGACCAGTTCGCGGACGGTGGAAATGGGGGTTTTGCGGGCCGCCAGCAGCTTGGCCAAAGAGATGATAATGGCCACCTTGCCCAGCTCCGAAGGCTGGAAGGTGCGGTTCTGGCCCCACTGGAAAAACGCCGTCATACCGCCGCGGCCGGCCTCCGTGCCCAGCACGAACACCAGAATCGCCAGGTTGCCGATGAAGATCCATCGGGCATAACGGCCGTAGGCCTCATAGCTGAAGTACATTACCGCGAACATGGCCACGATGCCCGCCAGGAGCCAGAAAAACTGCAGCCGGGCAAAGCTGGTGGGCTGGGTCTCCAGCATTTCCATGATGGTGGCGGGCTCCTCCGTCACCGAAGTGGTGGTGGCGGAGAAGATGCAGACCACGCTGAACAGAGAAATGGCGATGACCAGCAGAAACAGCGGCCAGTCGAAATACCGGAACATTTCCCGGTTGAAGCGCCGGGTGCGAAGGTAATGCACCAGCGTCCGGATCCATTTAAACATACGTTATCCTCAATCGCTCAATGTGTATTCCGTATCCACCGTGGTGCTGTCGTAACCGCCCAGGTGATCCAGGAAGTATTCGATGGTCGCCTTGGCGGCGTAGGCGGAATGGGAACCGGCGTATCCGTTCTGAATGTACACCACCACCACGATCTTCGGGTCGTCGTAAGGGGCGTAGGCCACCAGCCAGGCGTTGTTTTCCACGTCCAGCTTGGTACGCTGGGAAGTACCGGTTTTCGCGGCGATGGGATAGCGGGCGTCGGCGAACTGCCGGGCCGCGGTACCGCCGTTTTCTTCGGAGGTAACGTCCTTCATGCCCTCCTGAATGGCCGCGAAATAGGCGGAATCGGTATCGATCTGATTGGCCACCACCGGCTCCTTATCCAGCACCACCTGACCGTCGGCGGAAATGATCTTATCCACAATCTGCGCGTCGTACACCGTGCCGCCGTTGACGATGGCAGAAACATACCGGGCCACGGCGATGGGGGTCACCTGGGTGATGGACTGGCCGATGGCCAGCATGACGGTTTCGTTGGGGGTCCAGTAAATATCCTGCAGGTAGGTAACAAAGGTATTGACCATATAATGGGAGGTGATGTACTCGATGGGGATGTTCATGTCGTACAGAAGCACCTCTCGAATGGGCTGATACCAGTCGGACTTCTGGCTGTACTGGGTGGTGATGTCCAAAAGGCTCTTTACCGCCGCGGAAATGCGCTCGTCGTCGTATTCAATGCCTCTGTCCTCGCCCACCTGCAGAAGGGTCTGCTTGATGGCGTTGGCAATGTACAGGGGCTTGGCGGTGTACTGGTCGGTAATGGCCCGATCCGGGTCGTACAGGGTGGTGCGGTTGCCCACGAAGCTGGTGGACTCGCTGGGCAGTTCGATGTTGGTTTTGGAAGTCAGACCCAGAGCCGCCGCCCATTTATTGATTTTCTCCATGCCCATGCGGTAACCGATGGTATAGAAGAAATAGTTACAGGAATTCTTAATGCCCTCCACGATGGTCTGGTTCTGGTGGGCGGAAATATCCCGGGTCCAGCAGCGGGGCGGGTCGGTGGGGTCGGTCTGCATGAAGCCGCCCTCGTCGCTGATGCGCTCGTCCAGAGCCAGGTCGCCTTCCGCCAGCGCGCCCAGGGCGGTGCACAGCTTGAAGATGGAGCCCGGGCTGTCCTTTGCGGAAATGCAGCGGTTGTAAAGGGGATTATCCTCGTTGTTCTGGATGGCGCTCCATTCGTTGGCGGAAACGCCGCCTTCGAAAATTTTCAAATCGAAATCCGGCAGGCTGACCATGCCCAGCACTTTTCCGGAATAGGGGTCCATGGCGACGATAGCGCCGGTGGTGGCCATGGAAATTTCGCGGCCCTGCTCCTCATATTTCGCCAGCTCATCCCGGTGCTTTCGCTGCCAGCTTTCGCTTTCCACCAAAGCCACCTGTTCCCGGTGGATGCTGTTGATGGTGGACTGCAGCGCCTCCTTCATGGCGGCCTGCAGATCCACGTCGATGGTCAGCACCACGCTGCTGCCGTCCTGGGGTTCGGTGTAGCTAATTTCCCGAACCACTTTGCCGCGGGTATCCACCTCCACCTGGCGCTGGCCCTGGCGATAGACCACATATTGGGAAAGCTGGTCTTCCATGGAATATTCGATGCCCGCCACGCCCACGGTGGCGTCGTTGGGATAGCCCTTGGCCTTGTAGGTCTCCATGGAAGCATCGTCGTATATTTTGGACACGTAGCCGATGGCGTGGCAGGCGGTGCTGCCCTGGGGATACACCCGCTGGGAGCTGGTCTGCACGGAAATGCCGTCCAGATCCACGGCCATGGCCTCGATGCGGGTGACGCATTCAAAGCCCACGTCTTCGGCGATGACCACGGGCTGAGAGGTGTAGGCGCTCATGCGGGAAGCCTGCCACACGGCCAGCACCTTGACGATGGTTTCCTCGTCCAGGTCGGATGGAATCTGGTATTTTTCCAGCAGAAGATCATACCACTGGTCTTCCGGATAACTGGTGAGATAAAAGTTGCCGGCCCACTGGGTTTTTCGCTTCGCTTCCACCGTTTCGGAACCGGAGCCGGTATCGAACACCCACTGGCCCTTGTCGTTTTTCACCAGCCAGAAATCGGAGACGGTGCTTTTGCCCATGGATTCCACCAGTTCGATGGTTTTGAGAATCACCTGGGTATAGGAAGCGCGGTAGGCTTCGCTGGCCTTGGAGGGATCCCGGTAGAAGGCCACGTTATAGCTGGTGCGGTCATAAGCCAGGGGCACCATGTTGGTATCGTAAATGGTGCCTCGCATGCCGTACACCGTCAGGGTTTTGGTGGATTTGGTCTGGGCCGTGGCGGCGTAGGAATCTTCCGACTTTACCATCATGCTGCGCATGCGGAAAAAGGCGGCCACGCACACCAGCAGCACGATTCCAACGATCCAGAGCATTCTGCCCGGGCGGGCGCCCAGGTGTTCCTCTTTTTTGGCGAACCTGTTCACAGGCTTTTCACCTCCCGTCGATTGCCAATGCGCACGCGGGCCTTCCGCCTGCCGATCATCAGCGGGATGCAGAGATAATACGCCCCGGAGGACGCGGCAGCGCCCAGCAGCACCCGCAGAATAGCCCAGCGGAAGAAGCGGCCTTCGATATGCGCCGTATAGAAATATTGATAAACCATGGTCACGGCCTCAAAGGCGGCCAGCATCAGAACAACGCCGCCGGCCCGCCGGAAGAAGGCCCGGGTGCGGGAATACCGGTCCTGGGCGCGAATCTCGTCGCTGTCGCAGCCGATGAGGCCGGTGATATAGCCGCAGGAAACATAGGTGAACATCATATATCCCAAAGGATACCCCGCCAGAATGTCCACCAGCAATCCGCCCAGAAGCCCGCAGAGCATGCCGTGCATGCGCCCCAGCAGCATGCCGGTGCACATCACGAAAATCAGCGCCAGGGGCAGAAGGTACACGCTGTCGGTAAACACGGGGATCACCGATAGATCGATCAGCACCAGCAGAACCACCAGCACGTACGGCAGAATTTTTCTGAGCATGTTTCGTTAATCGCCTTTCAATGAATCAGGAATCGAAATCAGGAATCCGCCCACTGATCCTCGGGCAGCAATTCCAGCATGGTGGGTTCCGGGGTCACCGGCGGCTCGGTGGGCTCGATGGTAGGATAGCTCCAGTTGCCGTCGTCGGTGGCGTCGGGTTCCACGGTACTGCCGTCGGGCAGCACGGAAGCGGAGGGCCTGGGAGTTACCTCAGGCGCGGGGGTAGGCGTGGCCACCACCGGCAGGGACTCCTGGGTTTCCACCACCGTACGCAGCACCAGCACTTCCTCCACATGGCGGAAATCCACATAGGGAGAAACGATGACGTAGCTGCCGTCGGAGGAGGTTTCCTGACTTACGGCGATGACCTCGCCGATGGTCAGGCCCTTGGGGTAAAGGGAATCCGTGCCCGAGGTGACGATTACGTCGCCAGGCATAATGTTATTGACGTTGGGCAGGTAATAGGTATAGCATTCCGCGCTGTCGGAGGCCTCGGTGACCTCGCCGCGCATGACGCCGTTATCCCGGGTGCGCTGCACCAGCACGGCCACGGCGGAACGGGTATCGATGATGGTCAGCACCTTGGCGTAGGTCAGCCCCGCCTCGTACACATAGCCCACCAGCCCCGCGCCGGTAACCACGCTCATGCCCTCGGTTACGCCGTGGGTGGTGCCCCGGTTGATGGTGAAGGTATCAAACCACTGGCCGGGATCCCGGGCGATGACCTTGGCGTAAATGGGGTCCAGGGATTCGTAAGCGTCCTGGGCGTCCAACAGCACCTTCAGCCGGGCGTTTTCCTGTTCGGTTTCCTCCACGCCGCTGAGCTTCAGGGAAAGTTCTTCGTTGGTCATTTCCAGCGTCTCATATTCCCTTTGCAGCTTATCGTAATTCCGCCAGTTGGAGAAAAAGTTCTTCACGCCGCCGGCAGCGGAGGAAAAGGCGCTTTCGATGGGACGGAACACCGTGCCCACCACGTTTTCGAACACGGAAATGCCATTACTGCTTCTGAGTACCAGAAACGACACCGCCACGGCCACCGCCGCCAGCACCAGCAGCGAGAACAGCACTCTGCGAATGGCGCTGCCCCGTTTTTTCCGGCTGCGGTTCACGTGGGTCGAAGAATAGCTGCGCCCGGTACTTTTTCTGCCCCTGCGGGGCAACCTGAATCCTGCCATGGAATTTCTCCTTTAGATTTCGATGACGCAGCCGGTCTGCACAAACCGGGCAAACAGCCGCTCGTCCGCGGCGATCATGCCCGCGCCGGCTGCTACGTCGTCCTGGGGTTCCTCGCTGGCGCGCACGGGCAATTTCAGCGAATCGCCAATGCGCTTGGCCAATCCTTCCAGCAGACTTCCGCCGCCGGAAAGCTGCACGCCTCTCTCCAGAATATCCGCCGCCAGTTCCGGGGGCGTATTTTCAAAGGCTTCCCGCATGGATTCCAGCATGTCCTCGATGGGATCCTGCAGCGCCTTGCGCACCTCCGCCACGGAGACGTTCACCGTGGAGGGCTTCCCCGTGCGGGCATCCCGGCCCCGGAGCACCACCTCGAAATCCTCGGTGATTTTGCTTTCCACCGCGGTGCCGATGTCAATTTTCAGATCCTCCGCGGTGCGCTGGCCGATAATCAGCCCCTTTTCCCGGCGAACGAAGCGCACGATGGCCTGATCGAAGGCCCCCGCTCCCCGCCGGATGCTGCGGGCCGCGGCCACGCCATTCATGGAAAGCACGGCGATTTCCGTGGTGTCGCCGCCGATGACCACCTGCATCACGCCCTTGGGTTCGGAAAGGCTGACCCCCGCGCCCACGGCCGCCGCAATGGGCGAATACACCAGCGCCGCCCGACGGGCGCCTGCGGTGCGCACGGCGCTTTTCAGGGCTTCCAGTTCCACCCGGGTCAGCCCCTGAGGCATGGTCACCACCATGCGGGATTTTTCCAGGGCTCTGCGTTTACCGATGGCCCGTTCAGAAAATGCCTGAATCATGGCCGCCGCCTGATCCGCGTCCCCCACGGCGCCTTCCGAAACCGGGGTTTCCAGCACCACGTCCCGGGGAATGCGGCCCAACATCTGCCGGGCGTCCCGGCCCACGGCCAGAATATCCATGGAATCGTCCGCCGAGGTCAGCAGATAGCTGGCCTCCCGCAGGACGACGCCCTCGTTTTCCAGGTAAATGGTCACGTTACTGGAGCCCAGGTCGAAGCCTACGCCGCCGGCATTGAACACGCCCATATCGTTTCCTCCGCGCCTTTATTCTTCAAGAAAGTCCTTCAGCATTTCGTCTACCGTGTCCACGGGAAAGCCCATGACGTTTTCAAAAGAGCCGTCCAGGCGGGAAACGAATTTCCCCGCGCCCCCCTGAATGCCGTAAGCCCCGGCCTTGTCCATGGGTTCTCCGGTGGCTACGTAATCGCGAATTTCTTCTTCGGAAAGCTGCCGGAAGGTGACTCCCGTGCGCACCACCCGGGTCTGTTCCCGGCCGGTGGCGGCGTTTAACAAACACACGCCGGAAAACACCTCGTGCTCCCGCCCGGAAAGGGCCCGCAGCATCCGAACCGCTTCCGCCTCGTCCCCGGGCTTGCCCAGGGGCGCGCCGTCCAGAGACACCAGGGTATCCGAGGCGATGATGACGCCGGTTTTGTGCCGGGCCAGCACCGCATGGGCCTTGCGCCGGGCCAGAATTCCTACGATTTCCCGGGCCTGCCCCTGCACATGTTCGTCTACGTCCGCCGCATCGCAAATGAATTCATAGCCCATTTTCGAAAGCAATTCCCGCCTTCTGGGGGACTGGGACGCAAGAATGATTTCTCGGCCTGCCATGGCAATACCTCCGGCATGATATATTACAAATCAGTATACCATAAACGCCGTAAATTTTAAAGCACTTCCCCGGACATCCCGGAGATGTCACGGAATTGTTTCCGTATTTCTCAAATTTTTGGCACAAAAACGCCCGTCTTTCCCGAAGAAAAGACAGGCGTCGGTTTGTTTTACTTGTGTTCCGGGCAGCCAAGGGCCTGTAGATGGCGGCTGATATGCCGGTCGATGGCCTGCGCATAGGCCTCTTCCTCCCGAGCCCACAGTTCGTACAGGGGCCGCTTCAGCGCCGGATTCTGCAAAATCAGGCCGTAGGTAATGTGAATCAGCTGCCGGGCGTCGTTGTTCCGGAAAAGTTCGGGAAGTTCCGCGTCCGTCAGATCGTCCAACGCCGGAATATTGTTCAAATTGGTGGTCACGTGATAATACTTCGTGGCCTCGGAAAAATGCGCCAGAGCGAAGGCGTGAGTCTGCCGATACAGACCGGGGTCTTTTTCCGCCACAATCTTCATGGCCTCCAGCCAGTTGGTTCCGGCGGTTTTAACGTGGAAAACCTCTCGGGTGGCCTTGCCAATGGCGGGGAAAACGCTGAATTTATCGGAGCCGGAGTGAATGCTCAATTTGTATCCGAAATGCCGGGCGATCTGTGCGTGCACTTCGATTTCCGCCGTAAACCGACTGAGGTCGCCAATGTAATCGATGCCCTTCTGGAATTCTCCGATAAAACGCGGCGCGATGGTGGCAAAGGCCACGCCCCGGCGGGTGAGTTCGTTGGCCACGAAGAAATGCTGTTCCGGACTGGTGGGCACGGAAATTTCGTCAATGGAAATTTCAAAATCCGCAGCGTATTTGCCGTCCCGCAGGAACCGATTGTACATTTCCACGGCGAAATCCAGCGCCGGGCCGTAAATGCCCGCGCATTTTTTCAGGGAAGCTTCGTCAAAACGGATCGTCTGCCCCTCCCCCACGTCGAAGACCCGGTTCAGATAGATTTCCCGGTAGGGGGCGATCTCCCCTTCCCTGTCTTCCCGAATATGATCGCTCAGGTCCAGCGTAATCATGGTAAAGCCCAGACCCAGGGCATATTCGATGTCTTCGGGCTTTTTCAGGTGGTCGCCGTCCGCGCCGAAGCCATCCTTGAAGCCCTCCCGGAATACGGCGAAGGTGACGCAATCCAGCACGTCCTCATACCGGCGGCCGGTGAGATCCAGTTCCCGGATGGACTGCTGCACCAGCACGGGGCGGGCGTCGTATTTCCGGAACACCCGAAGATGTCCCGGGCAGGCCAGCCCCAGCCGGTCCCCCACGCCAAAGGAGCGGGGCGCGGTGAGCACCCGGGTGGGCGCGGTAAAGGGGAAAAGTCTTCGCAAAGCGCAGGCGTTTTCGTGATTCAGGGGCGCAAGGACGCTTCCGTCCCGCACTTCGCCCTGAAAGCCCAGGCCCTCCGGGGCCACAAGCACGTCCTCATGGTTCTCCATCCGAGCCATACAGACCGTCTTGCCGTTGATTTCGTTTCGGGATGTGTCATAAATGCGCATGGTATTCCTCCTGTTCCATGGTTTTTTTGAATGCATCAGGCCTGAGCGCAATTTTCGCAGTTTCCTTCGCAGCCCTGGCAGGGTTTGCCGTGGCCGCCGCAGGTGCCTTCCAGATTGATCTTATCCCCCTCCACCCGCATCATTCGATGGGGCTGGCCCTCGTCATAAACCAGTTCTCCGTAGGGCTGGAAGCCGTATCGCCGGTAAAAGTCCAGCTTATCCGCCTGCGCGCTCAGGGTCACGGACCCGGCGTGGAGCTGCTGGGCCCGATAAAGCAGCATGCGCATGACGAAATCCCCGATATGCATGCCCCGCATTTCCTTTTTCACGCACACCCGGCCGATGCGGAACTGATCGTCCGCAATATACAGCCGGCCCGTGCCCAGGGGGCGGCCTTCGTCGTCAAAGGCCAGGGCATACACCGCCATATCGTCGTGCGCGTCCGGCTCGGTATCCACAGAATAGCCCTGCTCTTCGCAGAAAACCTCCCGCCGCAACGCAATCACCTGGGAAATATCGTCCCTGGACGTCAAAAATCTGCCGCGTATCATCAAAAGAACCGCCTTTCGTGGAAGGAATCTCGCCTTCGGCGTAGAATGTTCCTAATAGAATAGGGAATGCCAAAAGCATGGTTATTATCTATTATAGCACAATCTGACGCAATCCGAAAGGGAAGAGCATATGGAAAAGGCAAATATTGACCGCATCAACGAACTGGCCCGGCTGGCCCGGGAGCGGGACCTGACCCCCGAAGAGGCGGCGGAACGCCACCAGCGCCGGCAGAAATATCTGGAAGCCTTCCGGGCAAACTTTCGCAACCAGCTGGAGCACACGGTGATTCAGCGAGAGGATGGCACCCGGGAGCCGCTGAAAAAGAAAAGCTGAACCGGCCAAATCAAGGCCAACCGTCAGACGGGCATTCGGCAAAAGCCGGATCCCCGTTTTTTTGTCATTGGGAAAAGCCATGGATTTATCCCCATGTTTCAGGTATAATGATCTCAAATCCATCCTGTCGCGAGGCAATTGGAGGCGAAGAAAATGAAGACCGAAGGGAATGAAAAAATAATCCGGTGGTACATTCTGGGGGCAATCGGAGGGATATTGATGGCTGCCGGCGATTGGCTGCTGGGGTGCATTCCCATTCAGGGAACGGACACCGGAATGTTCAACAGAGCCTATTATCTGTCCGGCTCCTATGGATTATGGCGGCCCGTGCTGATCGTCGGGTTGGGCGCAATCGGGGCGTTTCTCTATTGCTTTATGGTAAAAGCGCTGAATGCGGATATCGACGCAAAATACAGAAAAACAAAATTGGTCCATTCCCTGGGCGGGGGCTTCACCGTTGCGGTTGCGCTGGCAATCCATACCTGGTCGGCCACCCTGGCATGGTTTACCACCTATCTGGGGCCGCGCATGGGCGCAGAGGCTGCAATCACCGCGGTGACTGCCTATCGGGACGATATGCTCATCGCAATTCTCCCCCATGTATCTTCCGATGGTATGGGTGATCGGGATCCATTTCGTGATGCTGCTCGCGGGCAAAACCCGTTATCCCCGGTGGATGCTGGCGTTTCATCCGGTCGCATGGAACCTTCTGCTGGTGATGATTCCGGACATTGCCCAGGCCATGGGCTTTCCCGCGGCTACGTGGATGTCCGTTATGAGTCAGAGCAGCACGAACAGCGCCATTGTAATCTGGTGCGCAGCGGCTGCAATTTGTGAGAAGAAGCGTCGGCAAAAATGACGGCCCGATATAAAGGAGCCTGCGCAATCCCCTTTTACAGGGGGCGCAGGCTCCTTTTTCTAAAAACGAGACGGGCTTTTCCCCACTGAACGAGCGGGAGAAACGGCATTTACCGCCGGGACAGCAGGTTGCACAGCACGGCGGCGGCCTCGCCCCGGGTCAGGGTTTCCCCGGCGCGAATGGCACCGTTTTCATCCGGCTGAATCAGCCCCAGGCCGTAAGCGATGGCCACATAGCCGTAATCCTCCTGGGCCACCTGATCGTTATCGGCAAAGGCGCAATTGTAAATGCCGGAAAGCTGCGCCACGTCGCCATAGCCGGAAAGGCTCACCAGCAACCGGGCGAAGGCTGCGCGGGTGATCTCGTCGTCGGCGGAATAGCCGCTGATTTCCACCTTGCCCAGGCCGGAAACGCTGGACACCAAATCCGGATAATCCATCTCTTCCACCCCGGTATAACCGCTGACCTGCAGGATCATGCTCAGCATATCCCGGGCGGTGAAGGCCTTGTCCGGCTGGAACTGGCCGCCGGAGAAGCCCACGCCGTATTTGCCCAGGGTGGCAATTTCGCTTTCGTGGGCGTTGCCGGCGATGTCGTCGTAGGCAAAGCGTGCGCTTTCCTGGCCGGAATATCCGCCGTAGGTTTCGCCGGTGACCGCGTCTACGGCATACACGCCCGCATCGCTGTACAGCCGCCAGCAGAAGACCTTTTCATAGACGGAATCGCTCTGCTGCGAATCCTTCGCCACGGAAACAAAGCCGTTTTCCAGGGTCAGCGCCTTCAGATACGCGTCCAGGGCCTCCTGGGCGGTAAGCAGCGTGCCCTGGGGCTCTTCGAATTCCTGGCCGTCGTTCCAATCCAGTCCCGCGGAGACGATCTTGCCCGTGTCCACATCCACGGAAACGGTCAGGCTATTCTCGTAAAAGGAATAGCCGTTATACTGGCGGGTGTAGGTGAAATCCGCCGTGCGGGTGTAGGAATACATGCTCACGTCTTCCGCGACCTGGGTGCACTTCAGATTGGCCCACTGATCGGGGAAATACTTCTGGGCAAAGGCGTCGGCCGTCGCCTGGAAATCCGCGGCGGTAAAGGCCGGGCGATCCTTGGTGAGCATACCGGGCTGATAGGTATAAAGAGAAATCAATGCGCCGGTAGCGGCGTTGACGGTAACGCCCAGGGTGTCGCTTTCCTCGCCCTCCACGGACGCGTCGCCATAGCGCTGGGTCAGCTCCTCTGCCGACAGCTTCCGGGCGTAATTCAAATTGGCGGTAAGGGTAGTCCCGTCGTCATAATAACTGGTGGAGGTCAGTTCATATTCCTCCGTCAGGCCCAGCTCCTCCATGGCCCGCACCCGCTGATCCAGCTCTTCCGCCGACAGTGCGCCTTCATACCGGGCCACGCCCTGGAGCTCCACCTCCGTCAGCTGCGTGTTGGCGGACTGATACGCCATGGCGGATTCCCCCGCCGCGCCGTCTCGGGCGTATTCCTGGAAAAATTCGTCGGTATCCAAAATTTCGCCGTCGCTGCAGCGCACCACCTTACCGTCCAGGCCGGTGAAGCGATAGACCAGTTTGGCCATCTGGCCGTTCTGCACCACCTGATAAACGGGTTCCACGGTAACCAGACCCTTCAGCTTTTCCAGGGCGGTCTGCTGATCCACCGTGGAATCGGTGCTGGCCTGTGCGCCGTCGAAGGTCATGTAAGCGTCGTAGCGATAGTAATTGGTAACCGCCTCCGCCGTCAGATCCACGGTGAGGGAAAAACGGACGTCCGTGGGATAGCCCTGATACGTCAGCCGGCCCTGCAGATAGAGGCTGTCGTTGCCATTGCGTTCCAGTTCGCCGGTAATTTCCGAATCGTAGACCCAGCCTTCCTCGCCGGTAAGCACCCGGCCCAGGAATTCGTCGGCAATGGCCTTCACTTCGCCCTCGCTGGCTTTGGGGAACCGGGGGTTCCAGCTGCCGGCGCTGCCGGAAAAATCATTATACTGATAGAGATTATAGCTGTAAACCGTGCCGTCCGTGCCGCAGGCAACGCCCAATTCCGTATTGTCGTCGGTCCAGTTCAGATTCCAGCGGTCGCCATCCTGACTGCCGGTGAAATCGCTGTAGCGATCGTCGATGCCCAGGGTAGCCTTCGCCGCCAGCATCACTTCCGTCAATTGGTCGCTGATGTTCTGAGCAAACGCCGGAACACACAGCGTACACAGCAGCGCTGCCGCACAGATCAACGCGATGATTTTCTTCATTTCATTCACTCCCTTGCAATGGTTTTGTTCTTTTGACGGAATATCCCGGCAAAAGTTCCGCCCCGGTAAAGCATACCTCCGCACAGGCAGAATCTGCCCCGCAACGGAACAATTGAGCGGCGATGCAGCGGGCGGGTTTAACACAGAGAGCTTTCTGGATGGGCTGGACGCGCAGGCAGTGATCAAAAAACTGGACGAATTCGCGACTCAGGTTGCTCCTGCAGCAGAGGCGGATAAGAACACTATTGCCGGAAGCTCAGAGGATTTTTCCAACGCGGGAACCAATCTGGGAAGTACACTGGTGTCTGGAATTACGGATGCTGGTGATGGTTCGGGCATGACCGGACTGTGCAATGGAATGATTGCCCAAATCAGGTCTTTCGAGGGAAGGTTTAAGAGTGCAGGTCTGTACCTGGGGACTGGACTGGTGAATGGTCTGAAAAACAGTCAAGCTTTGGCAGTAGCTGCTGCCGGGGCGCTGGCACGGGCGATGCTCGCAAAAATCCGTTCGGTATTCAATGAACATTCCCCTTCCAAGGAAACGGAGCTGGATGGTTTCTATCTAGTGAAGGGTCTGGCTAACGGCGTGACGAAGAACACTCGAATCGCCACCTGTTCTGTAGAAGGAATGGGTGATTCTGTACTGAAGAGCATGGGCCGAACGATTACGACGCTCTCTGACGCAATGAATATGGACTTCAATGAAGACCTGGTGATTCGTCCCGTAGTGGATTTCTCCAATGTTACAACTGGAGCTAGAACCATTAACGGTATGCTTTCTAGCAGGAGAAGCCTTTCCGTGGATGCAAGTTACGATGGCGCAGTACGAAACGCCAGAAGCATGACAGAATCCCGCAAGGTTCAAAATGGAAAACAGTTCGACCAGTCCGTGGACAATAGCTCGAGCTCTGCAGTGAATGTAACCGGAAATACCTTCTATATTCGAGACGATCAGGACGTTCATAATCTGGCGTCTGAACTCGCCAGCATGTCGAACCGATATCAGCGAGCTCTCGGAAAGGGTTACTGATTCGGGATTGACAAAAATATGAACTTGATGTATTATGTTGTTAATTAAACGAGGAGTATTGAACTGTCATGAAGAAAGTAGCAGCGTTGTTGTGCGTGCTTTTCGTGTTAGTACCGACGTGCTTCGCAGAAGAGACGAGCGATTATTCGTACCTTGACGGAATGGGCATCGAAGAATTGATGAGTCTGAGGACGGAGATCGATTCGCGCTTGGCGCAGAGAGGTGCATACGAGGTTAATGCTATTCCAACTGGTGACTATATCGTTGGAATCGACATCAAGGCGGGAACTTATGTGGCGACAAAACTTTTTGATGATGGGGCGGTGGTTCTGATTATATGGCCGGACTATGCCAGCAAGCAAGAGTATGATATGGGAAAAGTCATTGAGACCAATAACTTTCAAATAGGAGAGCCATATTTCTTCCACGCTGAAGACGGTCAATGCTTGCAGTTTTATGGTCAAGGCTTATATATTATCAACGCCACATCTGATGAAGTCAAGAAAGCCTGGCAACCTTAATTCCTCTACAACTGGACAAGAGCTCAGTTCCCTGAAAAGGGCGTTGGGCTCTTTTTTTATTACCCCGAAACAGAAAGCGAGTGACTCAACGTGGCAAACAAGCTTAGCGAAATCGATTGGTTCAAATGGAAGGGCGTATCCTGCGTAAAGGCAACTCAAAAATCACACTTTGAGCCGTGGTGGATAATCACACTTTTTGCTCTGAAAGTGTGAGAATAGAAGTGTGAACGTCCACTTGATTCACACTTTTGCTCACACTTTCCCCTCAAAAGCACATGAAAAAGCGGGAACCGCCCTTTTTCAGGACAGTTCCCGCAAACCCTTGTAATTGCTTGCTTTTCTTACTTGCCGAAGTAGCGCTTCAGCAGGCCCTCGAAGGCCTTGCCGTGACGGGCTTCGTCGCGGGCCATTTCGTGGATGGTGTCGTGCAGGGCGTCCAGGTTGTACTTCTTGCACAGCTTGGCTAGGTCGGTTTTGCCGGCGGTGGCGCCGTTTTCGGCTTCTACGCGGACGGTGAGGTTCTCCTTGGTGGAGGCGGAAACGACTTCTCCCAGCAGTTCGGCGAACT